>WFPF01000017.1 GCA_015487695.1 Chitinophagales bacterium | reverse complement strand
GGATAATGGAGATCTATGCGGAGCCAATTGAGGTGAGCAAAAAGGAGGACCTGTCGCCACTGACCGCTGCAGACATGGCATCCCATAATATCATTCTGGAGGCTCTGCATACTCATTTTCCCGATATTCCCGTTATTTCGGAAGAGCATAAAAACCTGGATTATTCGATTCGCAAAGACTGGAAGAAGGTCTGGCTGGTAGACCCCCTGGACGGAACCAAAGAGTTTATCAAAAAGAATGGTGAGTTTACGGTTAACATTGCTTTGGTACAGGACGGCCGTCCGCTTTTCGGAATTGTCTACCTGCCGGCAAAGGAATGGCTTTACTACGGGATAGCGGGAAAAGGCGCATTTCGTATCCGGAATAAGAAGGAAGAAGCGATCAGTGTCAGAATGCCTGAGAAGGGAGGCGTACTAAAGCTGGCCGGCAGCAGGTCGCACCCGTCTCCGGATATGGCAGCATTTGTCGAAAAAGAAAAGGTCCGTTACCGGGAAGTGGAACTCATAGCCGCGGGAAGCTCGCTGAAATTCTGCCTGCTTGCCGAAGGAACGGTTCATGCATATCCGCGCCTGGGGCCGACCATGGAGTGGGATACGGCAGCCGGACATGCCCTACTGCGTGCTGCCGGTGGGGAGGTGCTGAACTCTGAAGATGGAACGGAACTGCGTTACAACAAAGAGAATTTATTAAATCCCTCATTTCTGGCACTGGCCGGTCGCGGGGTCTTGGAAGGAATTGATTAATATATGAGCATGAGTAGCAAAGAAAATAAAATCAGATTTGCAGTAGTCGGATTTGGGCACATCGGAAAGCGGCACAGCGCCATGATTGAAGCACATCCCGAGTGTGAACTGAAAGCCGTTGCCGACATCAACGAGGACCGAAGATCAGAGCTGGAGTCACGTTCACCGGGTGTGTCCTTTTATAAGTCGGTCGATGAATTGCTCGCAGCCGAAAATGAGGTGGACGTAGTGAATATTTGTACCCCCAACGGAATCCATGCCGGTCTGGCTCGAAAGGCCCTTAAATCAAGGAAGCATGTGGTGGTCGAAAAGCCGATGGGGCTTAGCAAGCAGGAATGCGAATCCCTGATCTTCGAGTCCCTGCATGTATCCAAACATATTTTCGTTGTGATGCAGAATCGCTACAGCCCGCCTTCGAAATGGCTGAAGAGTCTGGTAGATGAGAATCGCTTCGGTAAGATATATATGGTGCAGATTAATTGCTACTGGAACAGGGACGACCGTTATTACGGGAAAAGTGACTGGAAAGGAAAGCTCGATCTTGACGGAGGGCCGCTTTTTACGCAGTTCAGCCATTTTATCGATATCATGTATTGGCTCTTTGGAGATATAGAAAACATTCAGGCGCATTTCGATAATTTCAAGCACAGGCACAATACCGAATTCGAGGACTCCGGCTTCATTCACTTTGATTTTGTGAATGGAGGAATCGGTTCGATTAACTACTCAACGGCCGTGAATGACAAAAACTTCGAGAGCAGTATTACCATTATCGGAGAAAAGGGTACGGTAAAAGTGGGCGGTCAATATATGGACAAGGTGGAGTATTGTCATCTTGAAGGATACGAAATGCCCGAGCTGGAAGCATCCAATCCGCCCAATGATTACGGTGACTATAAAGGAAGTGCGGCCAATCACCATTATGTGATTCAGAATGTGGTAGATACGCTTCAGGAAAAATCGGCTGCCACAACCAATGCACTGGAGGGCATGAAGGTGGTGGAGATGATCGAACGTATCTATAGTTTCAGAAAGCTTTAAGAATAAGAACTTGTATTGTGAAGGGTCCCATGCGTAAATTTATATTGACGGCCGTGCTTGTTTTGGCCCTGAGAACGGATACTTCGGCACAGATTAATTTCATAGCCGGTGCGGGATATACGTATCAGTATGCCCCGCTGGAGCAGCTGAATTATGCGATTAAGCGTTTTAACGAAACTCACAGTGACCTCACTTCGGCCATGCCCGGAATTCGCTCTTTGAGTGGACCGGAAATTACAGCAGGCCTGGGGGGTGCTTCGCTCGCCATCCTATTTGCCTACAGCAGTTTCAGAACTGAGCGCAGTGGCTCATGGACGGAAAACGGTGTTGGGCAAACCAAGACTCTCCGTATGCAGTCGAATCAGTACGCCTTGTCTTTTGGTAAAATGCCGGGTGTGGGAAATACATTCGCCTTCGGCATGGGGATTGAACTCTCTATTCTGAAGACGGGATATTTCGTGGACGATGGAAATCGTGTATTTAACAAGGTCAGCGAGCATTTGGCACTGGGCGCGTCTCCATATATTCAACTCTATCTGGGCCTGAGCGAGCATCTTTACTTTTACCTCAAACCGTCATATACACTGGATGGATTTTTCTCGGATTTTTATCCGGTCAACGAAGCACTTAATCCGCTGACTGCGCCACAGGACAAACTGACATATGCTCATGAAGGGCGATACAATCGGGGAGGGGTTTTTGCCGGTCTTGTCTATGCTATTGGCCGCTGAGTTGCTTTTCGAGCAGTGCCGTTACTATTCCGTAGAGTTCGTCCCGGTTGAAAGGTTTCATCACAATCTCATTCATACCGGCCTTTGCGGCAGCAATTTTTGTTCCCATCATGATGTCTGCCGTAAATCCGATAATGGGAATATCCGATTTTAAATCTTTGTCATTCCGGATGGCTTTGGTCGCTTCAATACCGTTCATGATGGGCATTTGAATGTCCATAAGCACTATATCAAAGTCTTTTTCTTTCAGGCGGGAAATTGCTTCCTTTCCATTTTCTGCAAACTCAATGTGAACATTCCAGGGTTTTAATATTTGTTGTGCCAGATATTGATTTACTTCATTGTCTTCCACATACAGAATGCGGCAGCCCGTAAGCCCGTCCTGGCGTTTTATTTCCTCTGTTTTAGCGTTTTGTAGTTTGACTATGGTCATCTTTCTTTCTACTGTTATCCGTTGGTAATCAATATTATAAGCCCGTTGATCCGGCATATTTCAGCCCTTTCAACGTATCTAATTTAGTGTAATCTGATAATATTGTAAATAGTACAATCCACATTGTTGAGAAAAATCTCCAAATGTGGATAGAATATTGTTTTAACGTTCCTCATTATCAGCGTGGTACAGAGCCTTTATTTTTTCCGCTTTTTTAACGAAATCAGTGCATTTTCCATCTCCTTTTCCGGTGATTCCTCCATCGGGATGGCAGATGAGTTTACCATCCCGGTCATACAATTCCGAAAAGCGATCGCAGCAGGGAGGCACGAAAAGGTAAACGGTATCTCCTTTATAGAGGTACATGTCGACAGAGAGGTATCCATCTTTAGCAGCTTCCGCTATTTTCTTCTCCAGCCGGCTGTTTTCCGGGCTTGTGGTTTGGCGCTTTGGGCAGATTCCACAGGAAGCTGAAAGAATGATGAAGAGGGAGAGGGTGACTAGGATTTTCATGGCAGTGCTTTTATGACCTTCTGGTCGATCATGGCAAGCAAATGTAGCGGTTTTAGGGTTCGCCAGGGAATATTGCTAAAACGATCGCCAATGAGGAAATAGTAATGAAGGCCGCAGTTCTTAAATTCTTCCAGTACGTGTGTCCGGAAGTTAATGGCAACAATCCAGCCGCCTTCTTCGGCAATCTCTTCAAACCACTCCTGGTAATAATCGCTGTCTTCCCCGTGAAAGTTGAGGATGTTTTCACCAATCAGCAGAAATTTCGTAATACCATTGAGTTGCATGCGTTCTACCACATTGCGCTTTAGAAACATGATGTCATTATGGATGGCATCGTTCCATTCGCCCATCAGTTCGATGATGCAGGAGCCGGAATCGTAGTCTGCAAAGAGGATTTTGAGAAAGAGCGTGGGCGAACCGAATTCGTCCCATTGCGGGTGGATGTAGAAGTTGTAGATGGTATTGCTGAATTCAAACTCACTGTACTCCCTTCCGTAGAAAGGAGAGAATTTATCTTCTTCGGCAATGTATTGGTCGCGCCAGTTGTAGTGAGGTTCAATCTCATGCATTGTTCATGCTTTTTGAATCCGGCTTTTGCCGTAGTTGTATTAATTGTATGACGCTTTTTCCTTTTTTCATTTCTTCGTTCGCTCTTCTTTCATTCCGGCTATAATGGCCTGGCGCACACTTCCGTGACTTTCCAGCAAGGCCTTCGCCTTATCCTTGTCTGTTTCCAATGCTTCGGCAACCATTCGAATACCGCGTTCGAGCAGTTTCCTATTACTAAGTTGCATGTCCACCATTTTATTGTCTTCTACCCGTCCCAGCCGAACCATAAGGGCTGTTGAGATCATGTTCAGGATTAATTTTTGAGACGTACCGGCCTTCATTCGTGTGCTGCCGGTTATAAATTCGGGACCGGTAATGATTTCAATGGAAATATCAGATACAGCCGCGAGCGGAGTATCGGGGTTGTTGCTAATACAAGCCGTCAGTATGCCTTCCTCCCGGGCGTGCTTTAGTGCTCCTACGACATAGGGTGTTGTTCCTGACGCTGCAATACCGATAATACTGTCCCGGAAATTGATATTGTGTTTTTGAAGGTCTTTCCAGCCTTGCTCCGGATCGTCTTCGGCAAATTCAACGGCCTTCCGGATGGCTCCGTCTCCTCCGGCAATCAGCCCGATGACCAGGCCGTGCGGAACCCCAAAAGTCGGTGGGCACTCCGAAGCATCGACAATTCCCAGGCGTCCGCTGGTGCCCGCACCGATATAAAACAAACGGCCACCGGCCAGGATGCGGTCTGTGATTTTATCGACAAGGCCGGCAATACGTGGAATGAGCGGGCGGATAAGTTCCGGTACTTTGCGATCTTCGTCATTGATCCAGTAGAGCAATTGCTCGCTGCTTTTCTGCTCAAGATGCCGGTAAGGCGAAGCCGATTCCGTTATTTTTTGCATGCTTCATTTGCTTATGGGTCAAAATTGAGAAATACTTCTCTTCATTTTGTGATAATAGCATTTTTTAAGTCTGCCTTTTGAATTTTTACATGCATTAAGCGTTTTTTTGCATAAACCGATAAAAAAACTTCAATGTCTGACAATAAACGATCACAGGAAAACCGGAAGATTGCCATTTATATTCCGTTCCTGCTGGCTCTTTTCCTTACCCTCGGCATAGGTATTGGCTACCTGATGAGCAGCCATGCTCCCGAAAAGGTATCCGTATTTACAAGAACAGAGGATGATAAAGTAGGCGAAATTCTGAATTATATCCAAAATCGTTATGTCGACACAGTCAATACCGAAGAACTGTACAACAAAGCTATTAATGAGATTTTTGCCAATCTCGACCCGCACTCCATGTATATTTCACCCGATGAGCTGGCAGCAATGAACGAGCCCCTTCGCGGGCATTTCGAAGGCATTGGTGTTGAGTTCTTTATTGTGGACGACACCATCACCATCGTTTCTACCATTGAGGGAGGGCCATCCGAGGGACTGGGAATAATGTCGGGCGATAAAATAGTTGCCATCAATGACAGTAATGTGGCAGGCATCGGCATTAAGAATCAGGATGTAATCAGAAAATTGAAAGGACCGGCTGATACGCGTGTACGTGTGAGCATCCTGCGAAGCGGAGTCGACAGCCTGCTTCACTTTACAATAACACGGGGCTCTGTCAATATCGCAAGTGTGGATGCTGCCTATATGGTGAACGATAGTGTGGGCTATATCAAGATCAGCCGTTTTGCTGCAAATACGCATGAAGAATTTGTAAAGGCAGCTAAAAAATTGAAGGAGCGGGGAATGAAGAAACTCATTCTTGACCTGCGTGACAACGGAGGCGGCTACCTTGACCAGGCAACGCGCATGGCCGATGAGTTCCTTTCGGGTGAGAAATTGCTGGTGTACACAGAGGGCCGTGCTATGGATCGAAGAAACTACCGGGCCGGAAGCCCGGGCGTATGGGAAGAAGGACCACTGGTGCTGCTTATTAACGAGAATTCGGCCAGTGCCTCTGAAATTCTTGCCGGAGCCTTGCAGGATTGGGGAAGGGCGACCATTATCGGGCGAAGGTCTTTCGGGAAGGCCCTGGTGCAGGAAGAGTACAGCCTGCAAAACGGGGGTGCCATGCGGTTGACAGTAGCCAAATATTATACACCGAAAGGAAGAAGCATTCAGCGATCATACCGAAATGGCACCGAGGAATACCGCAACGAACACTACGACCGGGTCATCGATGAGTACGAACACTCGGGAGAGTATGCTACCCACGACACCGCTTCTTATGGCATCAAACCCGATGTATACGTTCCCTTTGACACCAGTCTGCAACGGCAGATCCTTAATCTTTTGCTGAACAGAGGGCTGATTTCACGCTTTTCCTATCACTATTTCTCCAATCATCGCAGTGACTTTGCCTCCTATGAGAATGCCGATGACTTTGTCAAAAACTACGAAGTGCCCGAAGATGTTTACCTTGATTTCCTGAGTTACAGCGGCCTCGATACGATGACGGCCAATCCCGAAAAAGGAAGTATAATTACAGCAGAAAATCTGGAGACAGTCAAGCCGGAGATAAAGAAATACCTGAAGGCATATTTCGGGAAACAGCTCTTTTATTATGACGGATTCTTCCCGGTTTATTATCGCGGAGACCCCTTTATAAAAGCGGCCCTTCGCACACTGGAAGGGGAATCCTGAGTGGGACCGGCAACGGCAAAGCCTATTTCTTCTTAAATACGATATTGATAATCACCCCGGTGAAATCAAACAATTCCCGGATTCTGTTTTCCAGGAAATTCTTGTAGGGCTGTTTGACCAGTTGCGGGAAGTTGGTAAAAAATACAAAGGTTGGTGTAGAGGCATTGACCTGTGTGATGTATTTTACCTTGATATACTGACCCCGGGCCGAGGGTGGTGGAGTGCGCTCAATGACGGGCAGGAGTGCATCGTTCAGTTTTGAGGTGGGTATCTTCTTTTGACGGTTTTTATAAACGTCCAATGCCGTTTCGATGCTTTTGTAGATGCGCTGCTTGGTCAGTGCAGAAATAAAGACCACCGGAACATCCGTAAAAGGAGCGGTCCTTTTTTTGATTTCCTCCTCAAAGTCTTTGGCCGTGTTGGTTTCCTTGTTTACGAGGTCCCACTTATTTACCAGAATAACCAGGCCTTTCTTCTTTCGTTCTATAATCTTTATGAGGCTTAGGTCCTGGCGCTCCATGCCCATGGTCGCATCAATCATCAGCAGGCATACATCACTCTGCTCGATGGCTTTTACCGCGCGCATGACCGAGTAAAACTCCAGGTCTTCATATACCTTCGACTTTTTCCGAACCCCGGCCGTATCAATCAGCAGAAACTCTTTCTGGTAGTACTTGTAATGGGTGTGAATACTGTCGCGCGTGGTGCCGGCAATATCAGTGACTACATTTCGCTCTTCGTTGAGGATGGCATTGAGGTAAGAAGACTTGCCTACATTGGGCTGACCAATGATGGCAAATTTGGGCAGGGACTCTTCCTCCAAAGTGAGCCCCGGTCCCTGTCCTTTTTTTCGAATCTCTTCCACAATAAAATCAAGCAGCTCTCCCGTCCCGCTTCCGTTGATGGATGAGATCATGAAAAGATCAGGAAATCCAAGCGAATAGAACTCAGCGGCATCGGTCATTCGCTGTGAGTTGTCCACTTTGTTTACCACCAGTGCCAGGGGCTTCTTAGATTTTCGGAGTTTTTGAGTCATTTCCATGTCGAGATCGGTAATCCCGGTGGTCACATCCACCATAAAGACGATAACATCGGCTTCGTCAAGGGCAATATCCACCTGTGAGCGGATGGCTTTTTCAAAGACATCTTCCGAGCGTGGAACAAATCCGCCCGTATCCACTACAATAAATTCTTCCCCGTTCCAATCGCTAACCCCGTACAATCGATCGCGGGTAACCCCGCTCGTGTTGTCTACGATGGCCTCGCGAGAGCCTACCAATCTGTTGTAAAATGTGGATTTGCCCACGTTGGGTCTTCCTACTATTGCTACTGTTGCACTCACTTCTTTTTCTCTTTTAATGATTATTCGTACCCGAAATTCTTTAGCTGGTCTTCGTTCTCCCGCCAATTCTCTCTCAGCTTCACATGCAGTTCAAGAAAGACTTTTGACTCCAGAAACTCTTCGATCTTCCTGCGGCTTTCCGTCCCCAGACGTTTCATGGCAGCGCCATTCTTGCCAATGAGAATAGGTTTCTGACTTTTTCGGTTCACAAATATGATTGCAGCGATTCGGATCAGGCGGCCGTCTTCTTTGAAACTGTCCACCTTCACCTCACAGCTGTATGGGATTTCCTGCTTGTAGAGCTCAAATATCTTTTCTCTTATAATTTCCGCCACAAAGAATTTCTCCGGCTTGTCGGTCAATTGGTCCTTTGGAAAATAGGGCGGGCTCTCGGGCAGCAGTTCACGAATGGCTTTCAGCAACTGATCCAGATTGGCACCGTAAATGGCCGAGATGGGAATAATACTTTCGGGCTGAAGCTGCTCTTTTATCTTCTGCACCAGGGATTCCAGCTTTTGCTGATCGCTCAGATCTATTTTATTGACCGCCACTATCAGCTTTCCGCTGGCATTTTTTATTCTTTCGATAAATTCTTCGGGCAAGTCGGGGTGGCTCGCGTCAATGAGGAGTACCAGTACATCGGCATCCTGCAAAGCTTCCTCTACCTTGGCCTGCATTTTTTTCTGAAGCTGATAGCGGGGCTCCAGATAGCCGGGCGTATCGGAAAATATAATCTGGCTCTCTTCGTCATTTACCATGCCGAGTATGCGATGGCGTGTGGTCTGTGCCTTGGCCGTGGCAATGGCCAGAGGCTCTCCTACAAGCCGGTTCATCAGGGTTGACTTGCCGGCATTGGGCATACCTATGATATTGACATAACCGGCACGATGATTTTTTGGCATTCTTTCCTTTTAAATTTTTTCGATTTGCAAAATTATCATTAAATTTGCACTCCTTATTGAAGGATCTGCGATTAATGCATGTTTTTTCAATAAAAGTTCTTTAAAGAAATAGCAAGAAATTAATATCGCGGGGTGGAGCAGCTGGTAGCTCGTTGGGCTCATAACCCAAAGGTCGCAGGTTCGAGTCCTGCCCCCGCTACTACGAAGGCCCGGATGTGCAAGCATCCGGGTTTTTTTATTTATGGGTCGGGGGGATTCATGAAAGTTCGAGGATTTTTGAGAAAGGATTTATCGCAGGCCACTGACGAAGCGATGCGATACATCGCTTCTCAGGGTGCTGACCGCCAGAGGCGCGTCAGCATTCGAGTCCTGCCCCCGCTACTACGAAGGCCCGGATGTGCAAGCATCCGGGTTTTTTGTTTTAAGAAAGTGCTATTCCCAGGGTTTTCTCATTCTTTTTTATTCCAAGCCCTTGGCCCGAGGGGTAGCATCAAAGCTTAGAATTATCGATTCTCGGGGCCACTCAACCAAGGAGGAATTGCCAGAGCCGAATGGTTTGATCGATTGAGCAGCCTTTTCCTTCTCTTTTCTTACAGTAAATTCCCTCGGGGATGCTTCTCTGTGCTTTTAAGAATTAGAAGTATTTTTGATTTCAGAAATGAAAAACTTCGAAAAGGTACAGCGTGACTTTTATGCCGTGGCAAAACCGGCCATGTGGCTGATTCTTGTGACCGGAATCATCTTCATTTTGATGTATTTCAAAACATTGCTTCAGCCTTTGATGATTGCCGCGATCATCTGGTATTTTATCAAGTTGTTGCAGAATATGGTGAGCCGCATCCGGATTGGAAAGCTGGCGATGCCGGGCTGGATACAAAATATTCTCTCGGCCATCATCATATTTGCCATCCTGTATCTGACGGTGGAGATGCTGGTTTTTAATATCCAGGAGATTATTGCGGCTCTGCCGAGTTATGATTTCAATTTCGAGGAACTGGTGTCGAAAGCCGAGCCCTATATCGGAAGTGATCTGATCACAGGATTTAAAGACAAAGTCCCTTCTGTCAGTGAGTTGCAGCCCCTGCTTGCAGGCGTGCTTAATTCCTTCACGTTTACCATGGGGCAAATTTTCGTGATCATTTTTTATACGGCATTTATGATCTTCGAGGATTCCATGTTCGCCCGGAAGATGCAAATTATCCTCAGTGACAGTCCAAAGGAAATACGCGAAAGAAGAGTACTCAAACGCATCAGTGTTTCTATCAGAAAATATGTGGTAGTGAAGATCTATGTAAGCCTGCTTACCGCCTTTCTGGGGATGATTGTGCTGCTCATTTTTGATGTGAATTATCTCTTCCTCTGGACATTCCTCCTCTTCGTTCTCAATTTCATTCCTTACATCGGCTCCTTTATTGCCACCCTTTTGCCTGCGGTCTTTGCTGCGGTGCAGTATGGCCGCTTTATGGAGTTTGTCATAGTTTTTTCCTTGATTGAGGCCGTACAGCTGCTGGTTGCCAATGTGATTGAGCCCCGAATGGTCGGACGTACACTAAACCTCAGTCCGCTGGTCGTTATGGTTTGTCTCGTCTTCTGGGGATATGTCTGGGGGCTGCTTGGCATGATCATAGCCGTTCCCGTGACCTCTGTGCTAGTCATTGTGATGTCGCAGTTTAAATCGACAAGAGACATTGCCGTTCTCCTTTCCGAGAATGGCGAGCTGGACCCTATTGATGCTTAAATGTTGAATGCCGCCACAATGGGGCAGTGGTCGCTTCCAGCTACTTCCGTCAGAATTTCCGCCTCGATCAGCCTTTCTTTCAGGTCTTCGGTAATGTAGATATAGTCGATGCGCCAGCCGATATTTCTTTCCCGGGCTCTGGTCCGCATCGACCACCACGAGTATTTCACCTCATCCGGATGGCAAAAGCGAAAAGTATCCACATATCCGGCTTCTTCAATCTTGTCCATCCAGGCACGTTCAACGGGAAGGAATCCTGATTTTTTTTCATTTTCTTTCGGACGGGCCAGGTCTATTTCCTGATGAGCCGTATTTACATCTCCTACGAATATTTGCGAACGCCCGAGTTCTTTTCGCTCGTGAAGCAAATGCTCCAGAAAGCGATCATAAAACCAGAGTTTGTATTGAAGCCGCTCATCGTTGCTTTTCCCATTCGGGAAATAGACATTGTAGAGACTCAAATTTTTTAGTTCTTCCTGCTCGAAGCAGGTATGGATAATGCGGCCTTCTTCATCCATGGCACCCACTCCGATTCCCTGTCGGTGCACTGCTTTGAGCGATTTAAGGGTAAGTGTCATGACACCGCTCCAACCTTTCTTTGTGCTTGCCTCGGCATGTGAAAGATCATAACCCAGTTCATCGATCTCGCGCATGAAATTCTGCACATCCGGATCGCTTTCCAACTGATGGTCCTGGAGCTTGGTTTCCTGTAAAGCCAGATAAGCCGGCTTCCGGTTTTTTATAAATTCCATGAGCTCTCCGCGTCTGAGAATGGCTCTCAGCCCGTTTACATTCCAGCTGTACACATCCAGTTTCATAGTTTTATTTTAGTGAAGCCAAAGTTACATATTCGTGTTCTAAGCCGTTCGTGCGCTTTGATGGAAAAGTGCATTTGCCGCTTACTTTGTCAATAGGAAACCTGCTTGTCGCGGAGAGGCATAGCGGCTATGTGTTATATCTTTACTTGCAGATCAAAGATCTTAAACATTCAATGAGATTCGGAGGCAGGGCAAAGAAAGCGGGGAAAAGATATCTGGGCGTATTTTCTCTTGCAGCCATGGGCATCGGTTCCATGGTGGGTGCGGGCATCTTTGCCCTTTTGGGCGAGGCGGGCCTTCTGGCCGGAGCGGCAAGTTATATTTCCTTTTTTATCGGAGGCGTGGTAGCCTTGCTGAGCGGCTATTCATTGTCCAAACTGGGGGCCCGTTTTCCGGCCGCTGGCGGACTGGTGGAGTACCTCACCCAGATCTACGGGGTCAATCTTTTTTCTGGCGGGCTGAGTGTCATGCTATATTATTCTACCCTGGTGGGCCTGGCGCTCGTAGCCAAGGCTTTCGGTGCGTACGCGGCCGCACTAACGGGCTTTGCCAATTCCGCACAGGCCGTCAACGCCTATGCTGTGGGAATTTTGCTTTTCCTCGGTCTTATCAACTTCCGGGGTGTTCGCAGGGTGGCGGAGTTTGAGAATATGGTGGTTGGAATCAAAGTGACGGTGCTCTTTGTCTTTGTTATAGCCGGGCTCATCACTCTGAAGCCAGGTCTCCTGGCTCCCGTTTTGTATCCCGGCATGACACCCATACTTTTCAGCCTGGCCATTACCTTTTTTGCTTATTCGGGGTTTAGTGTCATTACCAATGCGGCAGAGGAAGTTAAAAATCCGGCTAAAACCCTGCCGCGGGCGATGTTCCTGGCAATAAGCACGGTTATCCTGCTCTATATGGGCGTGGCGCTGGCGGTGTACGGAAACCTGACGGTTGAGCAAGTTGTGAAGGCAAACGAATACGCCCTGGCCGAGGCCGCCAAACCCGTATTCGGCATGACCGGCTTTACAATTGTTGCAATTGCCGCCCTTTTTTCAACCTCCTCAGCCATCAATGCAACTTTGTTTTCGGTTACCAATATTAGCTATGAGCTGGCAAAAAACGGGGAACTGCCTGCCGCATATGGCAAAGCCCTCGGACAAAGCCGCGAAGGCCTTCTCATCAGTCTTCTGCTTATCATCATCCTCACCTTGTTTCTTGATCTTTCGCAAATTGCCGCAGTGGGCTCTCTGGCCATTCTTACCCTTCATTGTGTTATCCATATAGGGCATTTCAAGGTAATACATAAAACCGGTGCATCTCCCTGGCTTCTTGGGCTGGCCGCATTGAGCGAATTCGTGGTTATCGTACTCGCCCTGTATCACCTGAGTTCCGCATCAACGATGGTAATTCTGTTCTTTGCAGCTCTGATCGTTCTCTCTTTCTTGAGCGAGGCCCTCCTTCGTGCGCATCTGAAAAGGGAGATCAAGCCCCGCTTTCATGATCGTTTTTTGGACAGGTTGAAAGAGGAAGTGAGAACGTACCTTAAAAAGTAGAGCGTATCTCTTACCTGATAAATACCTTTTTGATTTTCAATATCTGCCCGCTTCTGCCTCGCAATTCGACAAAGTAGAGACCCGGTGACAGTCCGGAGCTGTTGATCACTGCTTCATTGCTCTTGAGAAGCACTCGTCCGCTGGCATCAAAGAGCCTGACCATAACGGGCTGATCCGAGAGAATCCTTATTTCCTTATCTGCAGGATTGGGATAAATCCTTATATCGTTATCGCTCGGGGGGGCTTTGATACCGGTACTCAGTCCGCAGGTTTTAATACGTACCGTATCACTGCCGTCCGGCTTCATGCGGTAGATCTGCCATGGCTTTGCATTGTCCTTGAACGAGAAATAGATGTACCCGGATTTCGGATTGTATACCGGATAGTAAAAATAAACATTGTCCGGAGCAAGGGTCAGGCGATTCCAGTTGCTCCCGTCTGCATTGCTTTCGACTATATCGCTGCCGTTGTTGTATCCTTTCCATTCTGTGGTTTCGAATATAAGTTTCGAATTGTCCGGGTTGAGATGGAATCCGCCTTCTGAGGTTCCAAAAATATTGACATCGGTGATATCCACGCTGTTCATACCATTGCTGTCCATAACCGCAATGTGATTGTCGGCATTATAACCTATCGAATAATAAATTTTCCGTCCGTCTTTGGTATAGCAGGGGTCCGAATTCCACCAGGCACCGCTCGTATTGGTAATTTGTCTTCGATTCTTCCCCGATGTGTCCATGATAAATATCTCGGGATAGGCATGGTTGTCCCACGCATCGAAAATGATGTGCTTTCCATCGGGCGAGAAGGAGGGATTGCCATCGTAGATCTGATTGTCGGTTAACTGTTTTATGTGGCTGCCGTCCGAGTTCATTATATAAACCTCGGCTTCGGGTCCGTAGTGATTTTTAACGAACACTACCTTTTGACCGTCAGGGCTCAGCTCAGGATACAATACGGGGCCATCGAGAAAGGTAAGTCTTTCAATATTTTGACCATTGGTATCCATCCGGTAAATTTCCCAATCGCTGCTGTCGCGATCGGAAACAAAGTAGAGATAATTGCCATCGGGTGAAAAGATGGCAAAAAGACTGTTGCAAGATTGTCCGTGTAGGACGCTAGAGAGTGTGGCAATAAAGACAATGAGAAGGAGTATTGGCTTTTTCATGATGGGTGCTTTTGATGTGTGTAATTGATGTAATTAAAAGATTATCTTTTTAATATTTGATGACACAAGTCATAACGCATTATAAAAAATGAGTATTTGGAAGGCGTTGGTACTACTGAAAGCAGTTAGGCAGCTCTCTTTTTAATAATGGATTAGAATATTAGTTTGCAAGAAATCCGCCATCGACCGGAATCAGAGCACCGTGCACATAAGTGGCCAGATCGGAAGCAAGCACAAGGGCCATATGGGCTACCTCTTCGGCCTTGCCGAGGCGGCCGGCCGGTATACGCTGCTGAAAATTGATGGCATCCCGCACAAGGCCAAATTCAAGATTCCTTATGCCCTGCCAGGCTGCCGATTTGGTGCCGCGGGTCAGTATGCCTCCCGGGATGATCGCATTGACTCGAAAACCTGCGGATGCAAACTCACGGGCCAGGTCGCGGGTCAGGGTGATGACACCTACCTTGGACAGGGAATACTGCGAAAGTCTTTTCTTAAAGGGCATGATGGCTTCGATGGAGCCGATATTGACAATGATTCCTCCACGGCCCTTGTTCTTCCGGATAAAATGCTGACACATCCAGATGACGGAATACAAATTGAGTTTCATTACCCGCTCGAGCAGGGCTTCATCGAGTTCGAGAAAGTCTTTGAAGGGATATATTCCGGCATTATTGATCAGCACATGGACTTCTTCGCGCTTGAGTTCAGACCAGAGCCGGTCGATTTCCTCTTTCCGGCTGATGTCCAGATGGTGGCAGAGAAGCGCTGTATCCTCGCCCTCAAACTCCTTCCTGAGGCGCTCCAGTGCCTGACGGTCGATGTCTGCAGCGATGATCCGGGTACCGGCATGTGCAAATACCTTACAGAGGGCCTTGCCAATACCATTGGCGGCTCCCGTGATGAGTGCCGTCTTATTGCTCAGATCAATACAGATGCCTTTCGCTGTCTTTTCCGGCATAAGTGAAATCATTGTTAAGCACACGACAATTCTTGGTATAAATCGCAATATCTCCTATCATTGACAATGACATCGATCAACATTTATTACTTTTATCGTAAGAAAAAATATTGTGATATGAAGAAATTATTCTTGCTGCCGCTACTGATTACACTGTTAATTGCCTGCAATAGTGAAGGTGAAAAAAAGAATGAACAGGGGAAAGAAGAAAATACGCCCACCTGCAACTGGGTGATTAATCCCGATTCAACAAGGGTTTCATGGACTGCTTTCAAAACAACGGACAAAGTAGGAGTGGGCGGACAGTTCACGAAGTTTATGCTGGAAGGTGTGGAGCCAGCCGAAGATTTATCGGCAACAATCTCAAATGCCAGAATCATCATTGACGTTTCATCTACAAATACGGGAAATCCCGACCGGGATCAGAAGATCATCAATGAGTTTTTTATGAAAATGACCAACACGGATGTGATTACGGCAAATGTGGTCAGTATAGACATAGACAATCAAAGTGCTACTCTGAAAATCAAGATGAATGATGTCGAGCAGGAAGTGCCGATGGTCATGAGTGCCGGAACGGATGGCAGCCTGATTTTGTCGGGCAGCATTAGCACCGATCAGTTTATGGCTGACGAAGCACTTGCCTCGCTCAACCAGGCATGTTTTGATCTTCACAAAGGTGCCGATGGGGTGAGCAAAACGTGGCCCGATGTTGAAATTACAGTTCGTGCCAAATTCGAGAAGGATTGCAAATAAGCATCTTGCAGGCGTATGTGGATGGGATTGATGCCGGTTGATCGGGAATAATCCTTTCAGGCGCTGCGGTCCTTGAACGGGTAAAAAACAATGAATCCGGGAAATCGCAATCCCGGAGAGAAGGAGAAAAAAATATCCGGAGCTTTCACCAGCCCCGGATATTTTTTCTCAGCTTGATGTTTTGGGAAAGGACCCTAATCCGTGATAAAGCAGTTACCCGCTTTCCCGGCAGGGCTTTTAACGCTTACGTCCCTGCTTTTTCTGTGCCTGTTGCATCTGTTGCATTTCTTCCAGGCGTTGTTGCCATTTCGACTTTTTCTTGGGCTTTCGTTTGCGTTCTTCCAGCTTGGCCCTGATTTTATCCTCATCAATCAGGAATTTATTGAAGAGTACCTGCTGTGCAAATGAAAGGATATTGTAGAGAAAGTAATAGTAGGTGAGCCCGGCCGGAAGGCTGTTGAAAATAAAGATCAAAAAGACCGGCATGATGTAGGGCATATACTTCATGGTGGGGTTGGCTCCTGCCTGGGGTGTCATCTGCTGGTTGAAGCGTGCATATAGAATGGAAGAAGCCGCCATGAGGATGGTGAACAGGCTGACATGATCGCCATAGAACGGGATGCTCTGCCCGATCTGATAAATAGAATCATAGGTTGACAAATCCGTGGCCCACAAAAACTCGGCCTGCCGGAGGTGAATCGAAGCCGGAAAGAAGCGGTACATGGCAATAAGAATCGGCATCTGCAGCAGCATAGGCAGACAGCCGCCAAACATGCTCACCCCGGTCTTTTGATAGAGCTTCATCTGCTCCATTTGTATTTTCTGGGCATCGCCCTTGTATTTTTCCTGTATTTCCTGGATCTCGGGTTTGAGCACCCGCATGGCAGCGCTGGACTTAAAAGATTTATAGGTAAGGGGCGAAAGAATAATCTTGATAAAGATGGCCAGCAGCAGAATGATGATGCCATAATTCTGGGTAAAGCGACTGAAAAACTCGAAGACCGGAATAATCAGCCATTTATTGACAATGTCCAGTCCCCATGAGCCGAGAGGTACCATTTCCTCCATGCCGAGCCCAAAGCTTTTCAGGTGTGAATAACCATTGGGGCCAAAGTAAAAACGGAAATGATAACTCACCTCATTTTCTCCGCTGAAGGGCAGGTAGAGTTTGGTGGACATGTATTTCAGATAGCTGTCTTCAGCCGGAGTGAGCATGGAAAATGTACCGCTCAGGAAGAAGGGCTCATCGGCCACCAGAGTAGAATTGAAAAATTGCTGCTTGAAAGCGGCCCAACGGATCGGAAACTTAATGGCCTCACCTTTTACTTCATCTCCGCTGATATACTCAACTTCATCAGAGTTGGCCAGCCGGTAGTAAATTTCAGTATAACGCCTTTCCTGCTTGTATTCTCTCTCCTGAAGCCGGAGCCTGGTCTGCCAATTGAGTGTAAGTTTGGTTTGCCTGCTTGCCAAAAAACGGTCGAGGCCCTTGAATTCCGGTGTGAAGTGCAGAAAGTCACTGCTTCCGGTAAGGCTGTATGTATAGCGGATATCCTGCCCGTCTCCGAGGTGCAGCGTATAGCTGATGCTGCTGCTGTCGTTTCCGCTTATGCTGAAACCCTCGCCTTCCCTTTCAAAGAAGAAGGTATCGGTTTGATAGTAATTTTCTTTTCCCGGTAGTCCGAAGCCAAACTTATTGTCTCCATTTCCGAAGAGAACGAGCGGGTCACCATAAAATGTTTTGTATCCTTTTACCTCTACACTGTAGATGCTTCCTCCTTTGTTGCTGAGTACCACCCGAACCTTGTCATTTTCGATAGTATCCAGTTCAAGCGCTCCCTGCATCAACTTTTCCAGGGGTTTCAGCACGGGCAGACCGGCAGCCATGCTGTCCGGGAGAACTTCATTTTGCGTAGGGCCGGGCAGCTCTTCATTAATGACCGGGGCCTCGCTGCCTGTATTGTCTGCGGCTGTCTGATCTACCGAGTCAATAGCGATTCCCTGCTTTTCCAGTGTCTTCTCGGCCTCTTTCTGATTGTAAATGATATAGATAAATACCAATACAAAGATGAGTATAAAGCCTGTGATCGAATTTCTATCCATTTCTTCTTCTGTTAATTTTTTAGGCAGCCTCCAAAATTAGGAAACGGAAGCTACTTTTTGTGAATCTTCGGTATTTCGCTCTTTTTGAAGGATGGCGGCCTTTACAAAATGTACAAAGAGTGGATGGGGATGCATGACCGTACTTTTTAATTCGGGATGAAACTGCACACCCACATACCAGGGATGATCAGGTATCTCCATGATTTCCACCAGGTTGCTGTCAGGGTTGACTCCGGCCGCTTTCATTCCGTTTTTTTCAAAGAGTTCAAGAAAATCATTGTTGAACTCATAGCGGTGTCGGTGTCTTTCGCGAATCATTTCTTTGCCATAGATGCCATAGGCCCTTGATTTCTTGTCGAGACGGCAGGAATAGGCACCCAGTCGCATGGTGCCGCCCTTTACCGTGATGGATTTTTGTTCTTCCATCAGATCAATGACCGGATAGGGGGTAAGTTCATCCATCTCTGTCGAATTAGCTTCCTTCAGCCCCAGTACATTCCGTGCAAATTCAATGACACCGATTTGCATGCCGAGGCAGATACCGAAGAAAGGGATGCGGCTTTCGCGTGCAAAACGCACGGCTTCAAGCTTTCCGTCTACCCCGCGATGACCAAATCCGGGAGCCACCAATATGCCGTGCATGCCCTTCAGTTTGGATTTGATATTGCGGGCATTCAATGATTCGGAATGGATGTAATTCAGTTTCACCTTCACCTGATTGACCGTGCCGGCATGGATAAAGGACTCATGAATGGACTTGTAAGCATCGGGCAGCTCAACGTATTTGCCTACAAGGGCAATCTCCACTTCCTCGTGCGGATGCTTCATTTTTTCCAGAAAATCTTTCCAGCGGGTCATGTCGGGCCGGCTGCCTGCATTGAGTTTAAGCTTGCTCAGAACAATCTTGTCCAGATTTTCCTCCATCATGCGGATGGGTACTTCATAGATGCTGGGAACATCAATGGATTCGATCACTGCATTGATGTTGACATTGCAAAAGAGAGCCAGTTTTCTTCTTATTTCTTTCGTCAGGTGCTTTTCGGTACGGCAGACGAGCACATCGGGCTGAATTCCATTCTCCAGCAATTCCTTGACACTGTGCTGTGTGGGTTTGGTTTTTAGTTCTTCCGAGGCTTTCAGATAGGGGATCAGGGTCAGGTGAATGGAAATGGTATCGCTGCTTCCCAGTTTCCAGCGCAACTGCCGGATGGCTTCGAGGTATGGTTGCGACTCGATATCACCCACCGTGCCGCCAATTTCGGTAATAACAATGTCGTAATCATTCTCCGTAGCCAGTAGGCGCATTCTGCGCTGGATCTCATCGGTGATGTGTGGCACCACCTGAACGGTCTTCCCAAGGTAATCGCCCTGTCTTTCTTTATTGATCACCGTCTGGTAGACCCGGCCGGTAGTCACGTTGTTGGCCTGTGAGGTGGGCTCGTCCAGAAAACGTTCGTAATGCCCCAGGTCAAGATCCGTTTCGGCCCCGTCTTCGGTCACATAGCATTCACCATGCTCATAGGGATTGAGGGTGCCCGGGTCCACATTGATATAAGGATCGAATTTTTGTATGGCTACTTTGTAGCCTCTGGCCTTCAGTAGTTTACCGAGGGATGACGAGATGATGCCTTTGCCAAGTGATGAAGTGACACCGCCCGTAACGAAAATATATTTACTCATTGATCCGGGTTTAGAATGCAGAAGTCGTTACGGGCTACAAAGGTATGAATTTTTGAAGCCGCCCGCTCTATTTTTTTTCAATTATGTTTTTGATCTTTTCCAAATCCTCCGCTATATCCACTCCATGACCTTCGTATTCTGTTTCAATGCATTGTATATTAAAAGCATTCTCAAGCCAGCGCAATTGCTCGAGCGACTCTGCTTTTTCGAGCGGGCTGCGGGGCAATCGGGCGAGCGCTGTCAGCATTCCGGGCGCGAAGCCGTAGATGCCGATATGGCGATAATATACATGCCGGTCGAGCCAGTCGAGCCAGGCGATTTTCTGCTGAAAGGGGAGGGGCATACGACTGAAATAGAGGGCCCGCATTTGATGATCGGTGACAACCTTCACCACGTGGGGCGAAAACAAATCCCGCGGATTGCTGATCCGGCTGATGGCCGTTACAATGCATGTATTTTCCTTTTCCAGCTCCTCCGCTATCCGGTCTACCAGCATCGGGTCAATCAGGGGTTCATCTCCCTGCACATTGATCACCGGGCTTTGCTCCAGACCTCTTTTTTTTATGACTTCTGCGCAGCGTTCGCTTCCGCTTTTGTGGTTGGCATCCGTCATCTCCACATCGGCACCAAAGGACCGGGAAGCCTCCTGTATGCGCGGGTCATCGGTGGCAACAATGATGTGATCGATGCCTCCGCATTGTTTTACCCGCTCGAATACGTGCTGAATCAAGGCTTTGCCGCCAATCTTTGCCAGCGCTTTGCCCGGAAAGCGGAGCGACCCATAGCGGGCCGGTATAATCACTGTTGCTTTTTGCTTCGCCATTAATTATGCTTATATTACAGTTTTTATGCACCTATTGACCACAAAAACTCAAAGCTATGAAAGTTTTAAAATGGATTGGGATAATTCTTGTCTCAATTATCGCAATCGCATTGCTTGCCTCATTAATTCTTCCAAAGAAGGTTCACATCGTACGAAGTGTGGAAGTTAATGCCCCCAGGGAAAAGGTATTCGATTATCTCATTCATTTCGAAAAATTTATCAAATGGAGCCCCTGGCAAAAAATTGACCCGGATGTACGCTATGATATCTCCGATGATGGCGGAACAGGAGCCAAATATCATTGGGCGGGAAATGACGATGTAGGCGAGGGCGAGATGATCATTACGAAAATATCGGGCATGGATACCATTGGTGTGCATCTCGAATTTATCAAACCTTTCAGGAGCAGCTCGGAAGTATATTATGTGCTGGAAGAAGGGGAAAACGGTACCAAAGTTTCCTGGGATTTTGATGCCGAATATGGCATCCCCATAAATCTTATTCTGGCGCTGAGTGGCATGAAAAAGGCCCTGACGGCAGACCTTGACAAAGGGCTGAGTCAGTTAAAGACATTGATAGAGTCGGATCCGGAAGATCCGTTTGAGGCACGCATCACCGAGATGGGAGAGAAAAGATATCTGGCACAGAGAGATATTGTCAGAATGGAAGACTTTTCTTCCTTTTTTGATGCGGCTTTTCCCGCCCTCATGGAATATGCCGGAAATCATGGTCTGCAGATAAGCGGTGCGCCCTCAGCCATTGTGTTTGACTGGAACGAGGAAGAAAAAATGGCGGATATGGCCGCTGCTGTGCCGGTGAAAGGTGATACCGACCTTTCGGATGCTGATTT
>WFPF01000016.1 GCA_015487695.1 Chitinophagales bacterium | reverse complement strand
TTAAAAAGGCCTTAAATGCATTTCGGCTCATGCTTCTTTTGATTTCAGCAGGAGTTGCCCGGCTGTTTAAAAACGGCCTAGCGTTTCGTAAGCGGGCACCTGCCGGATGAGTGCTGCGTTAAAATTCTCCACTGTTCGAAGCCTTCCTCCGGAAGGCAAGTTTGGAGAATTTAGCAGCCGAATCCATGGCAGGTCGCTGAGAAATGCAGCCTTGATTTTTTGCTTACTTTTTGATCAAGCAAAAAGTAAGGGAAAAGGGCTTTTGAAAAGAAGACGAAGTGGGTAATCCCAATAACAGGAAAAAGAAAAGATTTAAAGAGCATAGAAGTTCAAGCTTGCTTCGATCAGGAAAATCCTTTCAGGATTTCCCCACTCAGCATGACAGCTTTCGCAGATCCTGACAAAACACTCCCCTGACCGAGCGAAGCGAGCGTCAGTATCTAATGAAATGCCCGGCATTTGCGGGCCCGGGCCTCCGCTGCCGGCATAGCAGTCGCTGCTTTCTACGGAATCGCTAACTTTATGTGACAAAGCATAAAGTCATGAAAACACTAAAACGAATTGACGTATTCTCTGCCGCCCGCATGGGAGGGCTGCTCTATTTCTTCCTTTCACTCATCTTCATCCTGCCTTTTGCCTTCTTCATGGGCAGCATGGGGATGCCCATGAGCGAAGGCCGCGGTATTTTTCCCTTTATGGGCATGGGGCTCTTTTTCCTGCCCGTGATTTACGGTATTGCGGGATTCCTGGGCACGGCCGTGGTGGCCTGGGCGTACAACCTCATTGCCGGCTGGGCCGGGGGTGTGCGTATCGAGCTGGAAGAAGATGCCTATGAGTAGAGCGATCAGCTTAACTTGCGTCCGCGCTTGCGCTCGGCTTCCTTCAGCAGGATTTTCCGTATGCGCACCGACTTGGGTGTCACCTCCACATATTCATCGGACTGGATGTACTCCAGGGCCTCTTCGAGCGAAAACTTCACGGGAGGTGCGAGGTTCATCTTTTCATCGGAGCCCGAAGCCCGCATATTGCTCAGTTTCTTGGTCTTGGTGATGTTGACCGTGATGTCATCGGGGCGATTGTTCTGCCCGATTACCTGTCCTTCGTAGATTTCTTCATTGGGTCCCACGAAAAAGATGCCGCGGTCCTGCAGGTTGTTGAGCGAATAGGGAATCGATTTGCCCGTTTCGAGGCTGATAAGCGAACCGTTGATGCGGCCCGGCACTTCGCCCTTGAAGGGTTCGTAAGCCACAAAGCGGTGCGACATGATGGCTTCGCCCTGGGTGGCGGTGAGCAGATAGTTTCGCAATCCGATGATGCCGCGTGAAGGGATGTGAAAGCGGAGGATCACCCGTTCGCCTTTCTTCTCCATGCTCATCATCTCGCCCTTGCGCTGGTTGACGGCTTCGATGGCCTTGCCCGAGTGTGCTTCGGGCAGATCGATAATCAGCAGCTCCACGGGTTCGTGTTTCACTCCGTCTATTTCGCGAATGATCACCTGCGGCTGTCCGATCTGCAATTCATAGCCTTCGCGCCTCATGGTTTCGATGAGGACGGAAAGGTGCATCACACCCCGTCCGAAGACGATAAAAGAGTCGGCCGTTTTGCCCGGCTTCACACGCATGGCGAGGTTTTTTTCCAGTTCACGCTCCAGGCGCTCGCGGATGTGTCTTGAGGTCACAAACTTGCCTTCCCTGCCGAAGAAAGGCGAATCGTTGATCGTGAAGGTCATGCTCATGGTGGGCTCGTCAATCTTGATCGACTTGAGGGCCACCGGATTATCGATATCGGCAATCGTATCTCCTATTTCGAAGCCTTCGAGCCCCACCACGGCACAGATATCGCCCGGCTGCACTTCGTCTGACTTTTGGCGGCCAAAACCTTCAAAAACGTATAATTCCTTGATCCTTGATTTTTTAATATCTCCGTTTCGCTTGACCAGCGACACGGGCATGCCGGTTTTCAGCACACCGCGGTAGAGGCGTCCGATGGCAATACGTCCGATAAAGGAGCTGAAATCGAGGGAGGTGATGAGCATTTGCAGGCTGCCCTCTTCGGTTTTCGGGGCGGGAATTTTTTCGACAATCAAATCCATCAGATAGCTGATGTCTTCCGTTGGATTTTTCGGGTCGGAGCTCATCCAACCCTGCTTGGCCGAGCCGTAGGCCACCGGAAAGTCGAGTTGCTCTTCGCTGGCATCGAGTTCGAACATGAGGTCGAAGACCTCTTCCATCACCTCTTCGGGTGTGCAGTTTTCTTTATCGACCTTGTTGATGACCACAATGGGTTTCAGGCCCAGTTCGAGGGCTTTCTGCAATACAAAGCGGGTCTGTGGCATGGGGCCTTCGAAGGCATCGACCAGAAGCAATACGCCATCGGCCATGTTGAGCACACGCTCCACTTCGCCCCCGAAATCTGCGTGACCCGGTGTGTCGATGATATTGATTTTATGGTCTTTGTATCGAACCGATACATTTTTAGAAAGGATGGTAATACCTCTTTCACGTTCGAGGTCATTGCTGTCCATAATCAGTTCTCCGGGGGTCTCGTGTTGCCCGAAGAGTTTGCCCGCATGGAGCATCTTATCTACAAGGGTGGTTTTGCCGTGATCTACGTGGGCGATGATGGCTATATTTCTCAGGTTCTTCATGATCTTGCTTAAAAAAGGTGCAAAGATAGGGTTTTAAACCCTAAGATTTTCATATGATTTGAATGCATTCATAAGGGTCTTTGGGGCGAAAAAGTTGCGGACTGGAAGAGAGAAGATTATAAATCACGGCCGGTGGCGAGGTAGAGGCGATACTGTGCCTTGTTCCACGAAGCCAGCGCACGCAGATAATCCAGGCGGGCCCGGATATAGAATTCCTGTGCCTGAATGACCTCGAACGGCCTGACGGTGCCCAGTTTCTCACGGGCAAGGCTTTGCTGCAGGGCTTCGCGCGCAAGCTGTACGCTCTCGGCCCCGAGATTTATTTCTTCGTGCAGGAGCTCCAGGCGCTCGCGCTCTTTCCAAAACGATTCCTGCACATCGGCCCGGAACTGCCGGCTCCGGTTTTCGAGCAGCCGGATGCGGGCATCGTAGTCTTTCAACTCTCCGCGATAAATCAGGGCGGAAAGAGGAAGCTTCCACATCAGGGCCACATTGAATTGAGTGGTCGGGTCGGCAGGGCCCTGAAAAGCTCCGAAGTAGGATGCATCGTTGTTGATATGCAACTCAGGCAAAAGCAGGCCCCGGCTTATTTTTTTCTGCCCCATGCGCAGGCTCCGGATCGAATAGTCCATGGCCAGGTATTCGGGACGCTGGCGAAAGAGGGAATCAGAGTAGTTGAGGGTGTCTGTGCTGAGCAGGTCGAGCTCGGGCAGGATGCTGTCAGCCGCAAGAAGCACGGTGCCGGCCGGCAGGTTCAGTATTTTTTGCAGGGCATAGCGTTTCTCATTCCATGCGGCACGGGCCTGCAGCACTTTCATGCCCAGGCGCGAGAGGTTGCTGCGATAGCGCAACAGGTCCGATTCGTAGGCCAGCCCGAGTTCTACGCGGGCCTGCACCTCATCCAGGAGGGCCTCATTTTCGGCTTGCAGTTGTTCATAGGCCGCCAGGCTAAGTTGTGCTCCCAGCAGGTCGTAATACAATTCCACTGCCTGCAGCAGGATGCGGTTGCGTGTGGCGCGGCTTTCCATGGCTGCCGCCTTCGACTTCCATTCGGCACCGGCCGGATCATAGACTCCGCGGGCCAGGTTCCATGAGAGATCGAATCCGGCACCGCTCCAGAAAGAGTTTCTGCGAATATTCGTAAAGATGGCCCCGTCAGTATTCATGGCATCGCCCTGCAGCCAGTGTGCCCGGCTGCCGGCATAGATCTCGGGGAGCCACCATTCGCGTGCCCGCGCCTCGCCTGCCGAGGCCGCTTCTTCTCTGATCTTCGACTCCAGATATTGCAGATTGCGCGCTCCGGCCCACTCCAGCACCTCCGAAGCACTGATGCGCAGTGTGTCGCCAGGGTTCTGCGCTGCCAGTTGCGGCCCAACAGAGAGCAGATAAAAAAGAAAAAGAGGAAGAAAGAATTTCAATTTCATGCGCAAATTATTTTTTCAGAATAGCCTCCACCTCCTGACCCGGATCGACCAGGTTTTTCCCGTCTACCACGATGAGGCTTTCTTCGTCAAGAGGTGGGTCGAGCACTTCAAAATAGTCCCTGCTGCTCAGGCCCCGGGTCACCTCCAGCCATTCGATGCGCCCGTCCTTCACGCGCATGATGGCAGTTTTGCCGTCTTTCATGATGCCTGCCGTGACAGGCAGGGAAATTACCTGCGAGCGGCTGTGCAATTGCAGACGTACGCGGGCAAAGATGCCCGGACTGATGCGTCTGTCATTGTTGGGGATATCCACCTCGACACGCAGGGTGGCACTTTCTTTATCGATGCTGCCGGCCGTTCGGCTCACCCGGGCTTTAAGCATGCGCTCGCCCAGTGCAGGAAATTGCACGCGTGCTTCCATACCCGCTTTTACATAGACGGCATCCACTTCGGGCACATCCAGCACGAGGCGGATGGGCTGCAGGGACTCAATGCGGTAAATTACCGGAGCATCTCCATTCTGAAGTGCACTTTGCAGCATGGCTCCTTGATCGAGATAGCGGGCCGTGACAATTCCGTCAAAAGGTGCCTTAATTTTCAGAAATTCAATGCGGTCATTTACGGCTGCCAGAGCCGCCTCCGCAGAAAGGTAAGCTGCCCTGGCCTCGTCTGCTTCCTGCTGCGGGATCAGTCCCGGGCTTTGCTTTCTTGCAGCCTCCAGGCGCTCGTAGCCCGATTTTTTAGCCTGCAATTCGGCCTCGAGTTCTTCTTTCTTTCGAAGCAACTCGGGGTTGCCCAGTTCGGCTATCAGCTCCCCTTTGTTCACCCGGTCGCCAATGTCTTTATAGAGCTCCTTCAAGTAACCGCTTTCCATGGCCCTGATCATCACCTTCCGGTAGGGCTCGGCCCGCCCCGTAATCTCTATTTCTTTTACAAAGTCGCGGTATTGCGGGTGCACCACGGCCACCGTTTGTTTTCCCGCAGGCTCCGACTTTGACCCTTCCGCGGTTTCGGATTTACCACAGGATGACAAAAGGCTGGCAGTCGTCAACAGGAGCAGAATGCTCTTCCCAATCTTATTCCGGTTCATGAGCAGGTGCTTTTACTTTAACAATCAGAGAATACAGTACGGGGATGATGTAGAGGGTGAGCAATGTAGCCATAAATGTGCCCCCGATGACGGCAATGGCCAGGGGGATATTGCTTTCGGCTCCCCTGCTGATGCCCAGGGCCGTGGGCAGCAGTCCGAAAATCGTGGTAAAAGCCGTCATCAGTACCGGACGAAAGCGATCGGCACTGCCGCGTATGATGGCATCCCTGAGGCCTTTCCCTTCTTCCAGCAGCTTGTTCATTCGGTCGATCAGGATATTGCCGTAGGACACCGAGATGCCCACCATCATGATGATCCCCATAATCGACTGTATGTTCAGGTAGGTGCCGGTGATCCACATGAGCAGCGCCACACCGATGATGCCGAGCGGAAACGCAAAGAGAATAACCAGCGGAAGACGGAAGCTCCGGAAAAGCGGGGTGATGATGAGATAGGCAAGTATAAGTGCAAGCGCCAGCCCGAGGGCCATGTCGCCAAATGAGTTTTCCATCACGGCCACTTCTCCCTCAAAGTCCACCTGATAGCCGGGCGGAAAGTCCATCCGTTTCAGTCTGCGCCTGATTTCGGCCGATACCGACCCGATGTCGCTGCCTTCCACATTGGCGTAGACATTGTAGGCCCGCGTCAGGTTGTGGTGGTTGATCTCCACCGGTGAGCGGGTGTCGCTGATATCGGCAAATTCTCTGAAAAGTACGGCATCCTTTCCGTCTTTCGTACCAACTGTCACATTCTCCAGCACCTGCTCTTTGCGAATCTCATGCTCGGGATAGGTGACGCCCACGTAGTAGTGGTTTCCGTTGCGCTCATCAATCCAGAAAGCTTTTTCGTAGGTGGCCGAAGAGTTGAGAGCCGAGACCATGTTCTTGATGGCATCCACCGGTTCCACGCCCAGCAGCGAGGCTTTTTCCCGGTCGAGGTCAATGTTTTTCGTAGGCTGGTCATTGCGTTGCAGGATGCGCACATCGCGGGTAGCCGGAATGGAGCGGATGGTATCGCGGATGCGCTCGGCTATGCTGCGCAGTTTTCCGAAGTCATCGCCTTTGATACGCACATCAATGGGTGCCGGTTTTCCGTCATTGAGGGCTGCCGTCACCATGCCCCCGGTATTGAAACTGACCTCGGCACCGGGAAAGTCGCGATGGAAGCGTTGCCGCAGTCGCGACACATAGTCGAAGACCGAAATTTTGTGATCCTCCTGCAGTTGCACTTTGATAAATGCATCTTGGGTGCCCGAGTTGGGGGTATAGGCGGCCGGCAGGTCGTAGAAGATGCCGATGTTCGAAACGATTTGCCTGAGTTCGCTGCCCAGTTCTTCATGGATCACCGCCTCCATGCGGGTGATCACTTCGTTGCTTTTTTCGAGAGGCGTACCCGACTCAAGGCGCACCTGTATCTCCATTTGCCCTACATCGCTCTTCGGGAAAAGCTCGAAGCCCAGGCTGCCAAGCAAAAAGAGGGAAGCCAGAAAAGCAAGAAAGGTAAATCCCAGCACCGGCCATCGCCTGCGCAGGATAAAACGGAGCGATTGTTCATAGCGTTCTTTTCCTTTTTCGATCAGGCGCTGAAAAGCCGTCAGCCGGGGGGCTGTTATCGCAGTTCTCTCTTTATAGAGATACACGGCTGCCAGCGGAATGAGTGTCAGCGAAAAGAGATAGGAGCCCAGCATGGAAGCTGCCACCGTGATGGCCAGCGGTGTGAAGAGGTATTTGGTGATGCCGGTAAGAAAAAGAATGGGGAAAAAGACGACAACAATCACCAGCGTAGAGGCCAGCACGGGCATCGCCACTTCGAGGGTGGCATCGAGGGCTGCCCGGGCCTTCTTTTTTTTCATCAGCAGATGCCGGTCGATATTCTCCAGCACTACAATGGAATTGTCTACCAGAAGTCCGATTACGAGGGCCAGTCCGCCCAGTGTAATAGTGTTGAAAGCCTGGCCGGTAAAATAGAGGACAATGGTGGCAAAGAGGAGGGAAAGCGGCAGGCTGAGCGCCACGATAAAGGAAGATCGGAAATTGCCCAGAAAGAGGAAAAGAACCAGCACCACGAGGAGCAGGCCTCCAAATCCGGCATAAGCCAGACCCGAGATGGCCCGCTTCACATAGCTCGACTGGTCGAAGATGACATTCATCTCCACGTCCGCAGGCATACGCTCGCGAAGGCGGGGTAGCGATTTTTTGACGGCATTTACAGCCGCAATGGTGTTTGCATTGGGCCGCTTGAATATCGGCAGGTAGACCTGTTCTTTGCCATCTACCCGCACGATATTGGTCTGTATGGCGCTGGCATCTTTTGCGTAGCCAATGTCGCGGATATAAACCGGCTTGCCATTGCGTATGGCCACAATGATCTTGTTGAAGTCTTCGACTTTCCGGATCATCCCTTTGATGTCTACGGCATAGTTGACCTCCCCTATCTGTGCAATGCCCGAGGGTATCATCGTAGTATTCTCGCGCAGCGCACGGGCAATATCGGTTTGCGATATTCCCAGTGCTTCGAGGCGGGCGGGGTCCACATAGATGTAAATGCGCCTGAGGCTGCCGCCATATGCGGCAGGTGCAATAATGCCCTTCACCCCGCTAAGCATCTGCCGCAGGCTGTAGTAGGCCAGGTCATACAGTTCTTTTCCACTGCGGGTGGGGCTGCTCACTGTCAGCAGCATGAGGGGTTTCGAAGCCGTAGGATCAAAAGGCTGCACCATCGGAGGAAGGGTGCCCGGAGGCTGATAGTACATGTCGCTGTTGGCATAGGATGAAGCATTGGAAATGGCTTCGGCCGGACTGATGCCTTCGGTAAAGTAATCGGTCACGATGCTCACTCCCATCATGCTCTTCGACACCTGCTTTTCGATGCCCGGTGACTGCCCTGTCCAGCGTTCCATGCGGCTCGTGATGTCCTTTTCCACCACCTTGGCAGGCATCCCCGGATAGAGCACAATAATTTGCATGGCCGACTTGCGAAACTGGGGCAGGATATCGGCAGGCATACGCGGAATAAAGACGGCCGAGAGGACAGCCACCACCAACGCAAATACCAAAATCAGGTAAGGATTTTTAAACGAAATGCGAATCATGATCAATCAGGATTGAAACCGGTCGAAGTCACCCGGTGAGCGATGGTGGCCGATGGCTCAATATTACAAAGTGTCCGGGGATTCTGAAAATTTTACTTTTCCTTTTACCGGCTCTTCGCCCAATGATCACTTTCCGTAGTCAGGTATTTATTTTCGCGTGACCGGAGTCAATGGTATTGCAAGAGAAATTTATTTCCTTTGTACCGTATGAAATTCTTTCGTTTCCATCACAAAGCGCCCAAAGTCGAAGAACAGATCTTCCGCAGGAGGGGCAAAAGCCTGGGCCTTGTTGAACTCGTAGCCATTGCTCTGGGCGGCATGATCGGTGGCGGAATATTTACTATCCTGGGCATCTCCGTTTCCATGGTCGGCTATCTGACTCCGGTGGCCATCGGCATTGGTGGATTTGTCGCTTTTTTGGCGGCCTACTCCTATGTACAGCTCGGCCTTTACTACAAAGACGAAGGAGCCACCTATGCCATGTTTAAGCGCAGCTACCCACAGTCGCACCTGGCCGCTTCGGTCATCGGCTGGTTTACCATCTTCGGATACATCAGCACCCTGGCCCTTTACGCCTATACCTTCTCTTCCTATGCCATCAGCGGCTTTGCTTTTTCCGACAATGAGTGGATTCGAAAACTTGTGGCCATTGGAATCGTGGCTGTTTTTGCAGGCATCAACATCTGGAGCGTAAAAGGTATGGGCAAGCTTGAAGATCTGATGGTCTATACGAAAGTGGCCGTGCTGGCCATCATCAGCTATGTGCTCATCTCGCACAGCGGGCAGGGCTTCCCCGATTTTTTTGCCCAAATGGCAGCCGATGCCAAAGAGACACCCGCCCTCAAAGTACTCATCGTGGCCTCGGTCACCTTCGTAGCCTATGAGGGCTTTCAGCTGGTGATCAATGCCGTCAACGAGATGAAGCATCCCGAAAAGAACATTCCCCGGGCCATCTACACCGCCATTTTTACCGTTACCGGCATTTATATCTTCATTGCCCTGGCAGCCCTCATGACCATTCCTCTGCAGGATATTATCGCGCATCAGGAATATGCCCTGGCAGCCGGCACGGCACAGATCATCGGCAAGGTGGGCCGCGACATGGTCATCACCGGAGCGGTGCTGGCCACCAGCAGTGCCATCAGCGGAACGGTATTCGGGGCATCGCGGCAGCTGGCGGTCATCGCACATGATGGATATATGCCGGCATTCCTGGCCAAACGCAAGCCCAATCACATTCCGGCCAATGCCATCCTGACCATGGCAGGTATGGCCGTATTTCTTATCCTGACGGGTGGCCTGCGCATTATTCTGGAATTCGGAAGCATTACCTTCATTTTTGTCTCCCTGCTCATGGCTGTGGCCAATTTCAAAATGCACAGGAAGACCAAAGCTTCACCCCTGATGGCCGTGCTGGCCATTGCCGGACTGGGCACGGCTGCCCTGCTCATCGTTTACTACGAGTACCACCACCATCCCGAGCAACTCGTCTTTATCGTGGCACTCTATTTCGTGCTCTCGGTCAGCTCGCTGCTCTATGCCTACATACAGCGCAACCGCAAGCATCACCGCATCGGCAGTTAAAGAATGATAGCGTTTGTTTTCTGAGCGGCTTCGCCCCGGCTTATGCTTTTTTGCCCGTCACGGTGCGGAGCAGATAAATCAAAATGAGAATAAGCAGGACAATGACCGAAAGCATGAGTAGCATCCCCTTGATGATGGTAAAAGTGCTGGCCACGGAAACCATTTTTGCCGTGAAATCCGGAAAGCGGGTCAGCATAGCGATATCCATGATATTCTCCAGATAGTCGAAGAAGGCGGCCATGAGGGGCAGCAGACTCATCCAGGCAAATTTTTGCTTCCAGCCCCCGGTTTTTTGAAGAAACCAGGCCAGTGAAAAGGCAAGAAAACTGCCGTAGAGAAAGGGGTAGATCATATCGAGGGGGAGCTGATACCAGAGGAAAGCCGAGCGCCCTTCCGGGCCTATCGCTCCCAGAATGCGCATCACATCGGCCAGGGCATAGCCGCCCAGCATCATATCCGGAATCTTTTCCTCGCCCGAAGTGCCGAGCACCATGGGAATCACGAGGAGGTTCATCAAGAGGGCCGCCACGAGGGTCAGGGCAAAAAAGAAGAGAATGCGGGATCCCCTGCTGTTGCGTTCAATCCAGTTTTTGATCTTTTTCATTATGCATCCGGTTTTTCTGTAACAAAGCTACGCATTTATCCAAATGAAGGGATATGTGAATAAGCAGGCGGGCGGGAATGCGGACTTTTCATACGGAGGGCAGGGAAGTCAGACTAAGCGGCCGTAAATTCCGTTATATGGCGGCTAATCATTAATATTGGATATGAAATTTCATCAAGGCAGAATCCTCTTTATTTTCTTCTCCCTTTTCATGCTCTTTTCGGCCTGCAAGAGCAGTACCGATATCCGTGACGGGCGGCTTGCCTATGAGTTGAAAAAGTACAGTCTGGCCAGCGAACTGCTGCAAAAAGATTTTGAAAAATCGGACGATCCGGCCGAAGAGGCCCGGCTGGCCCTGCTCATTGCCGAGAGCTACCGGAGGGTGAACCAACCCGAGGCCGCTGCCCGCTGGTATCTGAAGGCCCGCGAGCTGGGTGCATCGGGCGATGCCGGACTTTGGTATGCCCGCAGCCTTCAGGCCGCAGGGCACTTTGACGAGGCCATTGCAGCCTATGAAGAAGTGATTAAGACAGAACCCTACCGCAGGCCCGAAATCCGGAAATTTATAGCCGCAGCCACGCGGGCCAAGAAGTGGATGCAGGAAGAAAACTATACCGATATCATCAACCTGAAAGAGATCAACTCTTCTGCCAGCGATTTCGGGCCGGCCTTCTATCGCGGGCAGCGCCTGCTCTTCACTTCGAACCGCGAAACGGCCTTTGGCGAGGAGCACGACCAGTGGACCGGCCGCAAGTATTACGACCTCTTTCTCACAACGGATAATCGAAAAAACGGCTTCGGCACTCCCGAAAATTTTTCACCCGTTCTCAACGGCCCCTTCAATGACGGCCCCGGGGTCTTCAATGCCTCCTTCAATGAAATTTACTACACCCATTGCGGCAGCGATGTGCGCGACAAGTCCGACTATTGCGGCATATGGGTCAGCCGCAGGTCGCCCGAAGGCGGCTGGGAACCACCGGTGCCCCTGCCCCTGCTTTCCGACTCGGCCAACACGGGGCAGCCGGCTCTTTCGCCCGATGGCGAGACCCTTGTCTTTGCCGCAGTCGATCCCTCCGGCTTCGGGGGGTCCGATATTTATTTTTCCGTCCGCAGCATCGAAGGGTGGAGCAATCCGGTCAACCTCGGAGCCCGCTTCAACACGGAGCTGGACGAAGCTTTTCCTTCCTTTGATGAAGAAGGCAATCTCTATTTTGCTTCCAACGGCATCCCCGGCATGGGCGGGTTTGACATTTTCAAATGTCTGAAAAACGGGAAAAACAAGTGGGTAAAACCCGAGCAACTGCCCTACCCGATCAATTCAGCGGCCGATGATTTCTCCCTCCTCATGGAGCCCCTCAGTGAAGAGGAGAAGGAAATTTTCTACATGAAAGGCTATTTCTCTTCTTCGCGCCCGGGCGGCCTGGGCAGCGATGATTTGTACTACTTTGAGCGAAGGAAACCTCCGGCCCGTTATCAGCTGAAAGTGACGGTAATGACTGCACGCTATGCCGACACGCTCAACCCCGGGTCGGAGATCACGGATACCGTTCCGCTGCCCGGAGCACAGCTTTTGCTCTATCGCCTGCCCCGCAGTGCTTCTGCCGTGCCCGACACTTTGCGCTGCGACAGCAAAGGCATTGCCCGGGCGAACCTCGAAGGACAGAGCGATTATGAGATCTTCGTCTCGGCCGGCCCGCGCTTCTTCAATATCTCAAAAGAGATCAGTACGCGGCAGTTTCCGGGCAAAGCAGGGGAAAGCTACCTCATTGAAGTGCCTGTTCTCCTTGAGCGGATATTCCGGGAAAAAGAAATCGTCATCCCCAATATTTATTATGACTTCAACGACTGGCACATACGCCCCGATGCGGCTGCCGTGCTGGATACTACTATCTACAAACTCCTGGTCAACAACCCGGGACTCGTCATCGAACTGGGTTCGCACACCGACTCGCGCGGCTCGGATGAGTACAACCTTGAACTCTCACAGAAAAGAGCCCAGGCCGTGGTCGATTACCTCGTCAAAAAAGGCATTGACCCGGGCCGCCTGATAGCCCGGGGCTACGGAGAGACGCAACTTGTCAACCATTGCAGCAACGGGGTGGACTGCAGCGAGGAAGAACACCAGGAAAACAGGCGGACGACTTTCCGGGTGCTGGAATCGGACTTTGAAAAAAACGGCCCCGAGTAATGCCGGTGGAAATTGCCGGCAGAAGAACGGAAAAAAGAAAAGGGGGTCGGGATCGAATATTTATCTTTGGGCCATGAATGAAAGCCGATACGACCAGCGGGGCGTTTCGCCCGACAAGCGCGAGGTGCACCGGGCCATCCGGGGCCTCGACAAGGGCCTTTTTCCCAATGCATTTTGCAAGATCCTGCCCGACCTGGCTGCTGCCGATCCCGACTACTGCAATGTGATGCATGCCGACACGGCCGGCACCAAAACCTCACTGGCCTATCTCGACTGGAAAGAAAGAGGCGATGCCACGGTCTTCAGAGGGATTGCCCGGGACGCCATTGTGATGAACATTGACGACATGGCCTGCGTGGGCGCCACCGGCCCCATCATCCTCTCTTCGACCATCGGACGCAACAAACACAAAATTCCGGGTGAGATCATTGCGGAAGTCATTGCCGGCACCACGGAATTTATCGAACGCATGCAGGCCCTTGGCATTGAGATCGTTTCGGCCGGAGGCGAGACGGCCGATGTGGGCGATATCGTTCGCACCATTGATGTCGGTTATACGGCCTTTGCCCGCCTGGCACGGAAAAATGTGCAGGATATACGCATACGGGCCGGAAATGTCATTGTCGGTCTGGCCTCCTACGGACAGGCGAGCTACGAAGAAACTTACAATTCGGGCATTGCCAGCAACGGCCTCACCTCGGCCCGCCACGATGTGCTGAGCTCTTTTTATGCCGAAAATTACCCCGAAGCCTACGACCCGGATATCCCCGAAGGACTGGCCTTTTGCGGCAGCAGGCGGCTCTCTGGGGATTTTGAGGGACATCGCATTGGCGATCTGCTGCTTTCGCCCACGCGGACCTTTCTTCCCGTGGTCAAAAAAGTACTCGAAAGTTTCCCCGGTCGCGTTGATGCGATTTTGCACAACACGGGCGGTGCCCACAGCAAAGTCCTCAAGTTTTGCGGCAATCTGCGTGTGGTCAAAGATAAACTCCTTCCCGTTCCACCGGTTTTCCGCTTGATACAGGAAGAATCGGGCGCCTCGCTGCGCGAAATGTTTCAAGTATTCAACATGGGAACGCGCCTCGAATTCTACGTGGAGGAAACGCTTGCCCCCGAACTTATCGAAATTGCCCGTAGCTTCCACATCGATGCGCAGGTGATCGGCCATGTGGAAGATGCCGAAAAGGCAGAGGTCGTCCTGCACCATGACGGAGAAATTATTAATTATCACCTTTGACCAAAGCCCATCGAACGATGACAGGAAATGCCATACATGAGAAAAGCCGCAAGCGGCTCAACGCCCGCCTCCAAAATTTAAATCCGGAAAGCCGGGCCCTCTGGGGCCGGATGAATGTGCTGGAGATGCTTCATCACCTCAGCGATCAGATGGATGTCATTCACGGTGACCTGCAGGTGCCGCCCGTTTCCATACCTTTCATGCGTACCCGCCTGGGACGCTTTCTTTCACTGAGCCGCATTCCCTGGCCCAGGGGCATGATTCGCACACCGGGCAAGATGCTCAAACGCGAAATACACGGGGAAGCGGAACTGAATGCCATTCGTGAGCAAATCTCGGAAAGCCTGGAACGCTTTTCCCTGCTCCCGGCAACACATGCCGCTGATCATCCCTTCTTCGGATCAATGGACAAGGCTGCATGGGGCCGTCTGACCTGGAAACATTTTGACCATCACCTGCGCCAGTTCGGTGCCTGAGAAAAGATCAGAACAAGCCGAGAATGTCGTTGATGCCGGGGGGCCGCTCTACAGTAAAACCTTCTCCGTACTCAACCCCGGCCGGCCGGCCCGTTTCGCGCATGCGCGAACGCAGAAACTCCATAAATTCTT
>WFPF01000015.1 GCA_015487695.1 Chitinophagales bacterium | reverse complement strand
GGACAAAAATATGACCCGGGATGTACGGAGATTGTGCTGGATGTCGAACTCGGAACGATCAACGGCCTCACCCCGAAAGCCTCTGCCGCCAAAATAAAAGCCCAGTTTGACTGTCCGCTGGTAGAGCAGCAGGATGAGCAGTGCGGAACAGCAGTATCCCTTGAGTCCTATACCATAAAGTTTTTTCCTGATCAGAATGAATTTGAAGTCTATTACCCGTTTAAGGGAAAACAACTTCAACGGGTATTGCTCGAAAGTCGCCAGCAGATTGATGCGCAATTCGGTGAGCCGGTCAGAGAAATGAAATCGGGCGAACTGGATGTGGCTTTGTACACAAGGTCATACGGCACTCTGGCGGTGGCATTTGACCGCGGCAAAGCACGAAAACTCTGGGTTTGCTATACATCTCCCGGGAAGGTAATGCTCTGTGACTAAGTCCAGACCTTGGTCCCTTCCGAACAATTCCGGCAAATATCAATCTCTTTTCGGCCCAGAAGCAGGCGCCTTCTGAAGTCCCGGTAGGAATCTCCGTACCAGATATCAGCAAAGGCACGGTCTTTTATGTTCCCCATTTCATAGGAGGCATCCTTGTCAAAACAGCAGGGAAGCACCCGCCCGTCCCAGGTAATGACGGCACTGTGCCAAAGCTTCCAGCACTGATTGTGCAGGGGGTTTTTGATGCGGTAGCGCCCGTCATCCTGTCTGGCATATCGTGAATATTTGCTATTGAGCGGGATGAGGGGATGGCCATTTTCGAAATCATAGATCTGAGCGGTTTTAAACTTCACCTCGTCTACGCCCAGTTCCTTTGCAAGAAGCCGTATATCATCGCTTTGATGTTCATTCGGACGGACAATCAGAAACTGGAAAATAACATGGGGGGTGGATGAACGCAGTTTTCTCCGTGCGCGGATCAGGTTTTGGGTGCCTTCAATCACTTTGTCCACTTGTCCCCCCCTGCGGTATTGTTCATATACTTCCTGTGTGCTTCCGTCTATCGAAATAATCAGGCGATGAAGTCCTGATTTCACAATTTTTTCTGCCCGCTCCTCATTCAGGAAGTGGGCATTTGTGCTGCTTGATGTATAAATGCCTTTGCTGACGGCATAGGCGATCATGTCTTCCAGTTCTTTGTGTATGAAGGGTTCGCCCTGGAAATAGAAATTAAGATAGAGGAGATGGCGGCTCAGCTCATCCACGATCTTCTGAAAAAGCCGGGGGTCCAAATGCCCTGTTGGCCGGGTGAAAGATCGCAGGCCGCTGGGACATTCCGGGCACCTCAGATTGCAGGATGTAGTGGGTTCAACGGATAGTGAAAAAGGCAGACCCCATTGTCTGGCTTGCCCCGTCCAGCGACTGATATAGTAAGATGAAAGTACCCTGGCAGCATTCATGCTTTTTCCGGGCAGGGCACTTTTTAGCAGCATGTATTTATCCCGGAGTTTCTTCATGACATTGAGAACGGGAAGTTCTTTAAATAATGACAATTATCATCCTTTGCTTTGGATTTTTTTTATTCATTTGCAGAAGTGAAAAAAGCACTGTCCATATTGCTGGTAGTGGCAGTTATGTCGCAGCTTCTCAATAAGTTGCTGACCTATACGGCATTCAAACTGCAGGAAGATTATATTGCTTCTGAGCTTTGTGAAAATAAAGACAGGCCGGAATTGCATTGCAACGGCCACTGTCAACTGAACAAAAAACTACAGGAAGAACCGGAGGAAAACGGCATGCCGGCCAGACCCAAATTTTCGGAAGAGCAAAACCTGACGGTGTTCTTGTCCGCACATGCCCTTCTGCTTAGTCTTCCCGAGACACCGGGCTCGCCCTGGATCACCAGGCAGGATGACATTCCTGATGATCCGGATTTGCGAGAGGTATTCCATCCCCCCTGCTAGGCGCTTCATTTTTCCGACTCCTTTATTGAATTGATGCTGCATGATTCACAGGGAAATCTCCTGTGCAAAGCTGTGCACATCGTAATCTGTGAAGCACTCTTTCCTATGCGCCACAGATCCATTATCGTTATTTATTAAAAATTGTAATAAAATGAAGCGTCTAGCAATAGCATTTATATTGCCGGCATTCTTGCTGGCTGCGTCCCTAAGTGGATGCAAGGAAAAAATAAAAATCACGGACCCCACCGAGAATTTAATCGCCATCGGTTCGGGTGTCAACAACGGATATCTGATTGAAGTTTTTTCGGATGATTCTCTGATGACCGGCTACAACAAACTCTATGTCAGAGTGAAAAACAACGCCACGGAAGAAGTATTAAACGGATTTACAATCACTTTTGCCCCCATGATGGACATGGGCACCATGCAGCATGCTGCACCGGTAGAAAACCCCGGCAAGGCCGATGCGGATGGCCTGTATGAAGGAGCCGTTGTATTTATCATGCCCAGCACGGCAGGTACCTGGACCCTTGGCGTCCATGCAGAGGATGCACAGGGAAATGTGGCAGACATTGATTTGATTCCCATGGTCGGAATGCCGGCAGAAGCGAGAATCCTGTCATTTGAATCGGATATTGATGCGTCAAAATTATTCGTGTCCCTTTGTGCACCCCGAAATCCGGAGGTGGGACTGAATGATTTTGAACTGGCCGTCCACAAAAAGGAGAGCATGATGAGTTTTCCTCCGCTTGACGGGCTCACGATTAAGATAGAGCCGGAGATGCCCTCCATGGGACACGGCTCTCCCAACAATGTAGATCCGGTGTCTGTCGGCAATGGCCATTATTTGGGGAAAGTCAACTTTACGATGACCGGGTACTGGAAGGTCAACCTGACGATCCTGCAGGGGCAGGATACCGTTAAAAGTCATCTGGCTTTCGACATTACACTCTAAGTCTTTATTCAAAATTTGGTTCAGCCTTAAAACCGGGTGGCAGGGATAGAGCCGCCCGGTTTTTACTACAATTCGTATAAAATGAATAGCAAATATCTATATATACTCTTGCTGAGCATCGCAGTTCCTCTTGCGGCAGCAGCCCAGCAGCTACCGGATACTTTTCGGGCGGCTCCGTGGATGCAACTCCGAGATTCGGCCCATGCGGTCGTGCTTCATCAGATAATGATCAGCAAAGACTGCGGGGATGCCAGGGAGGGAAGCGGGCAGCGGCCCATGCGCAGCATCGATGAGTATGTGGAGGCTACTCCATCTCTTTCGCTGATGAGCCGGGGTGCTTTTGGCAAAGAGCCGATGCTGCGGGGGATGAATACAGACCGCCTGCGGGTGACCGTGGACGGAATGCCTGTGATGTATGCCTGCATCGGAAAAATGGACCCGGCCACATCTTATGTCGAAAGCAATAACCTCGACCGCATAGAGGTACAAAGCGGTGGAGACGAACTGGCTTTTACGAGCAGCCCCGGAGGCACACTCAACCTGAAAACCCTGGACCCTAAGATTGGATCGGAAGACAAGCATTATGGTAGAGCGGGGGCCGAGTTTCAAAGCAATGGTGCCGGAAGAAGTGCCTTTCTAAAATGGGGAAGAAGCAGCGAAAACTGGGGGGTGTTGATCAATAGCACCTGGCGGGCAAGAGACAATTATAGCGATGCAAGAGGAAACCCGATAGACTTTTCGCAATATCGCAAGGCCAACCTGGCTATGGCGCTCAAGTGGAGACCGGGGAAGAAAAACATTGTGGATGCCGACCTTATTCTCGATGAAGCATGGAATGTGGGATACCCGGCACTGCCCATGGATGTACCCCGTGCCAGCGCACAGCTTTTTACGCTGGAATGGAAATCGTATCGCCCGCGGGGAAAATCGGATGAGCGATCCCTTCGCTTTTTCAGCAATCGTGTTTTGCATGTAATGAATAACTATACAAGGGATGACGGCAGCATGCGCATGGATATGCCTGGAGAGAGTGCCGTTATTGGTATAAGCACCTGGATAAAATGGCAGCCGGGAGAGAAGCAAACGCTGCGTGTAAAAAGCGAGTGGATGCACACCACGGCTGTGGCAAGCATGACCATGTTTCCGGAAGGGGAAAAGGAAATGTATATGTTGACCTGGCCGGATATTGCCAAAGAATCGTGGGCGGGATTTATGGCCTATACCCTGGGAAGGAAAGAGGTCGAATGGGAGGGCAGCCTGCGGCTCGAAACGCAGCTTTCACATTCCCGCAGTGCGATGGGCATCAGCCAGTGGGAAGCGCTCGGGCAGGATATTTCGAAACCCGATACCAGATTTCTGGGGGGAGGCGGTCTCACATGGCGATACCATAAGGAGCGTACATTTTCACTGGAGGCAAAAAGCAGTGTCAACCTGCGGGCACCTACTGTCAGCGAGCAATATGGACTTTATATTTACAATGCCAGCGATGCATTTGTCTATCTTGGAAATCCCGCTTTGCCCAATGAAAAAAGCCTCCAGATCAGCTTGGGAGCCAATTATGATAATAAGGTCCTGCAAGCCGGGGCAGAGTGTTATGCCTATGCTTTTCGCGACTATATTATTGCCGGAATTGACACTAACCTTCTGCCTTTGAATGATCAGCAAAGCGGAGTGAAAGTTTACCGCTCCATAAAAGCAGCGCACCTCTTTGGTGGAAATGTCCATTTTAGAGTTCAATTGCTTCCTCATCTCACCCTGATGCTTCGTGCCGATTATGTAGATGCCCGTGATTTTGAAGGTAATTATCTGCCTTTTATACCCCCGCTGAAGGGAAGTGCAACGCTTCGATATGCCCGTGGCAAATTCGATCTCTCAGCCGAAATATCAGGGGCCGCTTCGCAGAATAAGGTAAGCAGGTATAACGGTGAGGATGCCACTGCGTCTTATTTTCTGGTGAATGTAAACGCAGCCTATAACTATAAGGTTTTATCATTGAAGGGTAAGTTGCTGCTGACGGCTAAAAACCTTACCAATACTTACTTCTGGGACCATTTGGACTGGAACAATGTGCCTCGTCCGGGAAGAAATATCATACTCTCAACCGTAATTGATTTTTAGGATTTTAAGACTCTTAAAAGGGGAATAGAAGAATTCTTATTGATAAAATGAAGCGGAAAAAGAGCAAATCGGACGCTCCGGCAAATGAATGTTTTTATATTAACGGATGCTCCATAAAGTTCATGAAAAGGAGGCAAGCGGAGACAAATCATTAATGCGTTAATTTTTTTTAAAATTTTTTTCATTTTTGAAAGTGCCGTAAAATGGTAAAAGGGCTATGTTATTAACAGCAGGTTAATAATTCATTCCGGATGGGAATGGTGTGAAAAAATATTTTAGTTGTTTCTTTCTAAAAAACAAATAGCCCATAATCTGAAACTTACCATGTTAGAAACAGCCAACAACCCCAAAGAAGTTTTATCAAAGAACGGCCATGCCGAAAGCATCAGCAAAGAAATACTGAAGGAGCGAAAAGCACCCGGGAAGAAGTATACTTATGAAGAAGCACTGGCCGGGGCACTTGAATATTTTGAAGGGGATGAACTGGCTGCCAGTGTCTGGGTCAATAAATATGCCCTGAAAGACTCGAAAGGCAACATCTATGAAAGAACACCGGATGACATGCACCGGAGACTGGCCCGGGAGATTGCCCGCATCGAAGCCAAATATCCCAACCCCTTTAGCGAAGAAGAGATCTATGAGGTGCTGAAAGGCTTTAAGCATATTGTGCCTCAGGGAAGCCCCATGAGCGGCATAGGTAATAATTTTCAGATTGTCTCCCTTTCCAATTGTTTCGTAATAGGACACGACAGCAATGCCGACTCTTACGGAGCCATCATGCGCACGGACGAAGAGCAGGTGCAATTGATGAAAAGACGGGGTGGAGTGGGTCATGACCTCTCGCACATACGGCCTACGGGTAGCGATGTGATGAATAGTGCGCTTACTTCTACCGGTGTCGTTCCGTTTATGGAGCGCTACTCCAACTCAACGAGAGAGGTGGCACAAGACGGACGAAGAGGTGCCCTCATGCTTAGCATCAGCATCAAACATCCCGATGCGGAAAGATTCATTGATGCGAAGATGGAAGGGACCAAAGTGACCGGAGCAAATATCTCGGTGAAGCTGGACGATGAGTTTATGCGGGCCGTCATATCGGGGGAGCAATACAAGCAACAGTTTCCGATTGACGCTGAAAATCCCGTCATCGAAAAAAGGGTAGATGCAAAAAGCCTGTGGGACAAAATTATTCACAATGCCTGGGCATCGGCCGAGCCCGGAATTCTTTTCTGGGATACCATTGCCCGTGAAGCCATTCCGGATGTCTACAGTGAATATGGCTTTCGAACCGTTTCTACCAACCCCTGCGGTGAAATTCCGCTTTGCCCCTATGACAGTTGTCGCCTTCTGGCCATCAATCTCTACGGATATGTTGAAAATCCATTTACACCCAATGCGCGCTTCAATTTTGAAAAATTCAGGAAACATGCCCGGATGGCCCAGCGCATCATGGACGATATTGTAGATCTTGAAAAGGAAAAAATTGACCGCATCATTCAGAAAATTGATAATGATCCGGAGCCCGAAGAGCTGAAGCGAACCGAACGCATGCTCTGGGAAAAAATCAAAACAAAGTGTGAGCAGGGACGAAGAACAGGTGTGGGCATTACAGCTGAGGGGGATATGCTGGCATCGCTGGGCTTTACCTACGGCACCGAAGAGGCCACTGATTTTTCTGAAAAAGTTCACCGCACACTGGCTCTTGAAACCTATCGAAGCAGTGTAATGATGGCCAAAGAAAGGGGCGCATTTCCCATTTACAATGCCGAGCTTGAAAAAGACAATCCCTTTATCCAAAGGCTGCGGGAGGCCGACCCCGAACTGTATGAGGAGATGGTGAAATACGGAAGACGAAATATCGCGCTTCTTACCATAGCCCCGACAGGTACCACGAGTCTGATGACCCAGACCAGCTCGGGTATTGAGCCCGTATTTCTGGTGTCCTACAAGAGACGAAAGAAAGTAAATCCCAATGATAAAAATGCCCGTGTTGATTTTGTAGACAAAGTGGGCGATGCCTGGGAAGAGTATCACGTATTTCACCATAATTTCCTCACCTGGCTGGATGCCAACGGCTATGACCGGGCGAAGGTGGAAAAGCTGCGTGACGAAGAACTTCAGGAAATTATCAGGCAGTCGCCCTATCACAAAGCCACAGCCAATGATGTGGACTGGGTGAACAAGGTGAAAATGCAGGGACGTATTCAGAAATGGGTGGATCACTCCATCAGTGTGACGGTTAATGTTCCAAAAGACATCAGTGTGGAGATGGTCAGCAAAATCTACCTGACGGGATGGGAGGAAGGCTGCAAGGGCATCACTATTTACCGGGACGGATCGAGAAGTGGCGTGCTGGTGAGCGAGGATGATGCTGCAACGGATAAAAACAATGACTTTACGGAAACAAGGGCCCCCAAACGTCCGGCCCGGCTGGAGGCAGATATCATCAAATTCAACAACAACCACGAAAAATGGGTGGCTGTGGTCGGATGTCTGAAAGGAAGACCTTATGAAATATTTACCGGCCGTGCCGAGGATTCATTTTCTATCCTTTCGCATGTCGACAAAGGCTGGGTGATCAAGAGTAAAACCGAAGACGGAAAAAGCCGTTATGATTTTCAATATACCGACAAGGATGGATACCGCATCACGATCGAAGGCCTCTCGCGTACATTTACGCAGGAATACTGGAACTACGCCAAGCTGATCTCCGGTGTCTTGCGCCATGGCATGCCGCTTCCCTATGTGGTGGATATGGTATCCAGCCTGAACTTAAGTGAAGAGAGCCTGAACACTTGGAAAAACGGTGTGGTAAGAGCTCTTAAACGATACATCCCCGATGGCACCGAACCCGTTGACAACGTGTGCCCCGAGTGCGAAGAGCCCGCTCTTGTATATGAGGAGGGATGCCTCAATTGCAAGAGTTGCGGACACACAAAGTGTGGTTGATGATGAGATGACAATTTGGGAATAGCCGGGTTATTGATTAACCCGGCTTTTTTTTACGGAAAAATGAACAGTTCCGGGCTAAATAGCATTGGTTCAAATAAAATAGCATGAAGGAGGGAGACCTGATCCCTCCTTTTCGGCTTCAGAACCAAAACGGGGAATGGGTCGAAATGGAGGATTATATCGGTAAAAAAGGATTGGTATTGTTTTTTTACCCAAAAGACCATACCCCAGGCTGCACAAAGGAAGCGCGCGGATTCAATGAGCAATATGATGAATTCAGACAATTGGGGGTGGAGCTCTTCGGCATCAGCGGAGATGATTATCAGACCCACAAATCCTTTTGTAAGAAAAACGGACTGTCTTTCCCATTGCTGAGCGACAAAGGAAATAAAATAAGAAAGGCCTGGAAGGTTCCGGCATCACTGCTGGGCTTTATTCCGGGCCGTGTCAGCTACATCATCGATCGTAGCGGAAGAATAAGAAAGATCATCAATTCCCAGCTTGATCCGCATCGTCACATTGAGGAATCGCTTGCAACGGTTAAAATGCTGAAGGAAAAAGGGGAAGTATAACGCCATGCGTCAAAAGAAAAATACGGAAATAAAAAAGTGGGTGATATCTCTTGCGCTGATCTTGCTTTTGGTTGACATTTACCTCTATACTGCCATGCAGGCTTCTTTGCCCGAGACGGAGCATTTTCTTGCGGGTATTCTTTTCTGGCTTTTGAGTCTTTTCTTTGTGCTGCTTATTTTACTCCTCTTTCGTAAAGCGGGAGATGATCAAAAAAGAAACAGCTTCAGAACGGGCCTGCTGGTTTCGGCCGGATTGGGAATCCTTTTCGGCAAAGCATTTCTCTTGCTGGCCGTGCTCACCGATGATGCCATCCGGATTGGAAATTGGCTCGTTCAATCAATACAAAATTTAAATACCGACAAAAGAATCGCTTTGGCAGGAAGAAATAAAAACATCATACAATCGGGCATGGCCCTGGCGGCATTGCCCCTCAGTGCGCTGACCTATGGCATTACCATTGGAGCCCACGACTATAAAGTAAGCCGTATCAAGCTGCCGGTTCGCCAGCTTCCCAAAGAGTTGCACGGCTTCAGGAT
>WFPF01000014.1 GCA_015487695.1 Chitinophagales bacterium | reverse complement strand
ATGTAAAGCCCTCCCTTCTCTTCAAAAGTAAAGAACAATATTTATTTAATACTCCGCTAAGGCACCCTAATATAAAATTTTAGAGCACCGCTCCGGCATCCTATATGTGATATGCAGCTTCCGGCTGTGAACAATGCGGCTTCATCCGGTGCGTGAAAATGCAACTTGCTTACTTGCTAAAAAAGGGGCAATCAGCCTTGCCCGTCAGACCCTCCGAATGCGTTGATAGAGCACGGCAAAGGATTTGAGCAACTCCTGTGGAGAGGAGAGGATATGGTAGTTGCGCTGTCCGAACATCATGGGAAGGTAGTAGCGGGCACGAGCCTCAATGGCAAAGGCATGGCTGTGGATATTTTGCAGACTGAGTTCCCGGAGGGCCTGTTTGATGTCTTCCATGCCGTATTTCCCCTCATACTTGTCGTAGTCGTTGGGTTTTCCATCCGAAAGCAGAATCAGCCATTTATTGCGGGCTTCCCTTTCTGCGAGCTGACGGCCTGCATGCCGCAGTGCGGGCCCGATGCGGGTATAACCCGATGCCTGAAGACCGCCCACCCGGGCCTTTGCCTTTTGCCAGTCATCGCCAAATGCCTTGGCCTGCAGATACGTACAGTAGTTTCTGGTTTTGGAAAAATATCCCGCTATTTCAAAATCCACGTCATATTCGTGCATGAGCTCCCCGAGGAGAATGCTCAGCTGCTTTTCGACATCCAGCACCTTGTTTCCAGCGGCATATCCGTCACTGGAAAGGCTGAGATCGAGGAGAAAGAGGATAGACAGGTCTTTCTCGAGTTTGCGTTTCGAGGTATAGATTTTTTCATCGGGGGCGTGGCGGGCTTCTCTGTCGGCATGAAAGTCGGTAAGTGCATCGAGGTCAATGTCATCGCCCATATTGAGGCGTTTTATCCGGTTGAGGCGATTGTGAAATCCGGCAAAGGTTTTTCGCAGGGAGAGTAGAATGCTCCTGTTGGAGACCAGGGTCTTGCTTACATAGTCCGTATCGGCCTCCACGGAGACACGCGGGTAGACTTTGCAATAGTCCCTTTTGTAGCTTGCATTCTTACTGTCCCATTCGTCATAGAGGATGTAACAGCCCTCATCGGGGCGGTCGGCTGCTTCGGGAACGGCTTCGTTTTCTACCATTTCGGCCTGGTAGATGGAGTGTACCGGATCATCGGCCCGGACCGTATGGCGGAGCTTCAGTGCGCTGAGCGCTTCTTCGTGGGCTTTGAGCTCGTCATTCCCGTCAAAGTTGCGCCAAATGCCGTTGAATTCTTCAAGGGTCTCTACTTTTTCAAAGTTGTGGGTCAGGACAAACTGCTCCTGGGCCTCCCGGTCTATCTGCACCACTTCCCGTTCTTCCACGGGCTTGGCATTTATTTCCGTTTTGGCTTTTTTCCCGTTCTGCCGCGCCAGGCGATCGTTGGCATTTTGCAGTGCTTCCCCGCTTTCTTTGGCCGTGCTCCGCATCCCTTTGCCATAGAGCCAGTGCAGGCCGGGAGGCTCTTCCAGGCTTTCGAGGAATGAACGCATTTGATCATGAATTTTCTCAAGTGGAGGATATTCGGCAAATAGATCCTGAAGTACCACGGCACTTTGAGAGATGGCCATGCTGCGGGCAGTGGAGAGATCGGCTCCCGGAGGCAGCGGAGCAAGACCCAGGCGATAGGCACTGCAATGGTAAAAGGTGCGAAAGAGATAGTAGTTCACGTTCATCCCGAGGCTGGGAAAAAGGGACATGGTGGCGGGCAGGAAAAGAAAACAACCCTTCAGTCCGCCTTCTTCTTCGGCAGTAAAGAGCTCGGCCGGAGCTCCCGTCAGTGCCCGGGCCAGCACGGTCAATCGCTGATTCAGCAGGGAAAGACGGGCCGTCCGTTGCTCCAGTTCGGGATCGTGCTGTGCCCTCGCTTTTTTATAGAAGCGAAGCAATTTCTTAAAGAGGATCTGGTCGAGTTCCATCAGAGCATCATTGTGGTGATATCCTTCAGGGCATCGCTGATATCCGGATCATCGCTCAATGGCTCGATGATTGCCACTTCCGCTGCCAGCCGGGGTGAGAGGCCCGTGTGGATGAGTTTGCCCGCATCGACAAGGAGGCGGGTCGAAACCGTTTCGGTCAGCCCCAGTTCCGTGAGGTTGCGGATTTTGCCGGCAATCTTAACCAGTTTTTTGGCATATCCGTTTTCGAGACCGGTTTCGGCTTTGATAATGCTCGTTTCCACCATGGGCTCGGGATAGTTGAAGGATAGCGCTACAAAGCGCTGTCGGGTCGATGGTTTGAGCTCTTTAAAGCCTTTTTGATATCCGGGATTAAATGAGGCGACCAGAAAAAAGTCTTCATGCGCCTTTATTTCTTCCCCCAGCTTATCCATATAGAGCACCCTGCGATAATCCGTAAGCGAGTGTATGGCCACGAGGATATCGGGCCTTGCTTCGGCAATTTCATCGAGATAAATGATGGAGCCTCTGCGAACAGCTGTGCTCAGGGGGCCGTCCTGCCAAACCGTTTCAGACCCTTTGATGAGAAAGCGCCCGATCAGGTCGGTCGAGGAGGTCTCTTCGTGGCAGGTCACGGTGATGAGGTCTTTGCCGAGGCGGTAGGCCATGTATTCAATAAAACGTGATTTGCCCGTTCCGGTAGGCCCTTTGAGGAGCACCGGAAGGCGGTTGGCATAACATTGCTCGAAGATTTCGGTCTCCCGAGCTATGGGATGGTAATATGGTTCTTTTTCTATGATCATGGTCGTATCAAGTTTAAAATAGGGCCGGACCCTTTCGGGCCCGGCCACAAGGATTAAAAATTCAGGCACCCTGGCTTTGAAGCGACTCAAACTCCGTTTCGGAGAGGATGGCTTCGTCTTTCGGCTTTCCGTAGCGGAAGAAATTGATGAGATAAAGCGTAATTCCCGTGCTGAAGAGCGTGGCAGCGATGATCATCACAAAGAAGTGCACTTCAATTTCTTTTTGAACCTGCATGAAACTGAGGCCGAGTTTGCGTTCGAGGTAGACTTGTGCTACCCCTGCTACACCCAGCGAAAGTGTCATGCCGATCATGCCGATATTGGAGAACCAGAAGGCCAGCAGACCGGTCATGTTGTTGTAGATCTTACGTCCCGTCATCAGTGGCATGGCATAGGAAATGACGGCAAAAATCAGCATGGCATAGGCGCCCCAGAAGGCCATGTGTCCGTGCATGGCCGTTACCAGCGTACCATGTGTGTAGAGATTGACCTGGGGCAGGGTGTGGGCGGCTCCCAGCAGGCCGGCTCCCACAAAAGCCGTGATGGCGCATCCCATGGTCCAGTAGAGTGCCAGCTTATTGGGATGATTGCGTCCGCTGCGCATATACATGGTGATGGCAAAGAGTGCCATTCCGAGAAATGCCAGCGGTTCGAGAGCCGAGAAGATACCACCTACTATCAGCCAGTAGTTGGGTGTGCCAATATAGTAATAGTGGTGGCCTGTCCCCAGAATGCCCGAGATAAAGGTCAGCCCGATGATCACGTATAGCCATTTCTCGATCACTTCGCGGTCGACACCCGTTATTTTAATAAGCAGGTAGGCGAGAATACCTCCCATAATGAGTTCCCAGACACCTTCTACCCAGAGGTGAACCACCCACCAGCGGAAGAAAGAATCGAGGGTCTGGCTGTCAAACCAGATCATGCCGGGGAGATAGAGCAGGGCGGCAAATACAAGGCCCATGGTGAGCACCATGGCTGTGGTGGTGCGCTCTTTAGCCTTCCAGAGCGTCATCAGAATATTGAAAAGAAATGCCAGCACATTGATAACTACGAGATAGTCCAGCGGACGGGGTATTTCGAGGAATTTTCGGCCTTCCCACCAGTTGACGTGATATCCGGCAATGGCGATCACTCCGACAAGCAGAAAACTGATAAGCTGAATATAGGCCAGCTTGATGCTGTACAGTTCCCTTTTCGACTCTTCAGGTATGATGTAGTAGGCAGCTCCCATAAAACCGCATAGCAACCAGACAACGAGGAGATTGGTGTGTACGGCACGGGCCGTGTTGAAGGGTGTGATGGCATGCAGTCCGTCATAGCCCAAGTGCGCAAATGCCATAATAAATCCGTAGGTGATTTGCAGTACGAGCAAGACCATGCAGGCCACAAAAAACCAATAGGCTACTTTTTGTGATTTATATTTCATGATGTTTTGATTTTAAATTGAGAGGGATATTATTTTTCAATGTCGGGTTTGGCCGGAAAGCCGTTCAGATCCACATTTCCGATCCATCGGAAATAGGCAATCAGATTTTCAGCTTCCTCATTGGAAAATCCGTAGGCCACCATTTTCCGGCCATTTGGAGCCCAGGGTACCGGACTGGTGAGCACTGATTTGATGTAGGGTTCGCCCCTGCGTTCAATTACCTTGGTGAGTTCGGGGGCATAGTAGGCTCCCTCTCCGAATATGGTATGGCATCCCATACAGTTGTTTTTGTCCCAAAGCCTTTTGCCTGCAACCACTTCGGGTGTAAGGGCATCTGCATGGGTCTGCTCGGGAATCCGATTGGCAATTGAATCCCAGGTCATCCCGAGAAAGATGATGAACACCAGAATGGTGCCACCAAAAAAGAAAAATCTCGCTTGTTTTTTCGACAGCATAACTTTAGATTTTGGATTAATAATCTGTTGTTTACAAATTATCAAAGCGCAATAAACGACCTTGACGTCTTAAATTTAGCTCTATGTGGAACTGGCATTTAGTGACTTAAATCATTGTGTTAATTTCTTGTTAAGGGGCGGCTCTGAATGAATGATATTTAAAGGGTTAGGGCATGAAAAAAATATTCACTTTTGCCCGGGAAGTTTCTTTTTTTGGCTTTATTTCAGAGAAAATGAACCGCACCACTGGCATCGACCCACAAAAAAGCCGGAGCTCCGCGAAGGGAGTCCGGCAGGGGGAAGCAGGGGAGTGAAGAGACTATTTCTCTTCGTGCTTGTCGTTGTTTCCGAGCAGCAGCATTTCATTAACTACCACTTCCGTCACATAGCGCCTGATGCCATCCTTGTCTTCGTAGTCGCGGTGCGTGAGTTTTCCTTCGATGGCTACTTTTCGGCCCTTTTTCAGGTATTTTTCGCTGAGTTCGGCCAGTCGCCCCCAGGCGACTACCCGGTGCCATTGGGTTTCCTGTACTTTTTCACCCGCGGCATTGCGGTAGTTTTCGCTGGTGGCCATTGAGAAGGTGGCTACTTTCTTGCCATCGCTGAGGGTTTTGATTTCCGGGTCTTGTCCGAGATTGCCAATAAGCTGTACTTTGTTTTGTAATGCGTTCATGATACTTGTTTTTAAATGATCAAAAATGGAGCAGGTGTCCATGTGATTGTCGATAGCAAAGGAAGTTCCTGTAAAATAGTATATTCGTATAATAAGTGTTTAGAGACGCAATTATACGTTTGTAAAGCGTTTTTAAACGGCTATGCATCATAAAATGCGGATTATGCAGGAAGCGCAAAGAAATTGTTTGGATTGTGGCAAAGTCTTACATGGAAGGCAGGACAAGAAATTCTGTAATGATTATTGCCGCAACAATTATTACAACCGGCAGAATCGCGAGCAAAATGCGCTTATCCGGAAAGTCAATGCCGTACTGCGAAAAAACAGGCAAATACTGAAAGCCCTCAACCCGACAGGGAAGGGGAAGGTCAGCCGCGAAGAACTCCTTGTGAAAGGATTTGACTTCCACTATTTCACCAATATCTATATCACCCGCAGGGGCGCTACCTACTATTTTTGCTATGATCAGGGCTATCTGCCCCTGGAGGATGGGAAATATGCGCTGGTGGAAAAGCAGGATTATGTCAGATAGGAAAATCCGGCTCTGAAATCAATCGCTTCTGTCCTAACTTTGGCTTTCCAAAAAATATTCACAATGAAAAAAGTATTCGTTCTGCTTTCTTACTTTATGCCTGCCATGCTGCTCATGGCGCAGGATACGCTGACCAATGTCGAGGGAAGTAAATATCAGTTTATTAAGGTGGTCAACCACGAGGCCCTGCCCGTACAGAACCAATCGATCACGGGTACATGCTGGAGCTTTTCTGCACTGTCATTTATGGAGTCGGAGATGATGCGCATGGGCAAAGAGGGGGTCAACCTCTCGGAAATGTTTGTGGTAAATCATGCCTACGAAGACAAGGCCAAAAAGTACATTCGCATGCACGGGGCGCTGAATTTCGGACCGGGCGGTGCATTTCACGATATCCCCTACGTAATACGCCATTACGGCATGGTGCCCGAAGAAGTTTATGGAGGCATGCATTACGGAACGGCAAAACACGATCACCGTGAACTGGACAAGCTCATGCAGGCCATGGTGGAAGCCATTAAAAGCAACCCCGCAAAGAAACTGACCCCCGCCTGGGACGATGCCGTTCAGTCGGTGCTCAACAGCTATCTGGGAGCCATCCCCGAAACTTTTGAATACCGGGGCAAGGAATATACCCCGAAGAGTTTTGCCGAAAGCACGGGACTGAACATGGATGACTACATTGAAATAAGCAGCTATACGCATCATCCCTTCTATTCCTGGTTTATCCTTGAGGTGCCCGACAATTGGATGTGGGGAAGCGTTTTCAATGTGCCGCTTGACGATATGGTGCGCATCATTGATCATGCCCTGGAGAACGGCTATACGGTAGCCTGGGCGGCCGATGTGTCCGAAAAGGGCTTTTCTTTCCGCAAAGGTATGGCCATCGTACCGGAAGATCCCGCCACGCTCAACCCCAAAGACGAGCACACACCCAACGCATTCCTCGAGCCGGTACCCGAGAAAAAGATCACACAGGAGATGCGACAGGAAGCATTTGACAATTATGAAACCACGGATGACCATGGCATGCAGATTACCGGACTTTACAAAGATGCCAGCGGTAAGAAGTTCTATTTTGTAAAAAACTCCTGGGGGACTTCTAATTATACACAGGGCTATCTCTTTGTCTCCGAAGCTTACCTGCGCTATAAAACCATGGACATCATGATTCATAAAGATGCCCTGCCCAAAGATTTAAGAAAAAAATTAAAGAATTGATATGCGTTATTTCCCGTTGCTGATCATGTTTTTGCCCTTTCTGCTTGCTTCCTGTCTGGGGAGTCAGGTAAAGACCGACCGCAAGATTATTAAAAACTATGTCGAGGACCATCAGCTGGATGCCGTGGAAACAGAATCGGGACTCTGGTATGTGATTACCACGGAGGGGCAGGGCGCTTCCCCGACTCTGAGCGATCAGGTAACGGTTTTCTACAAAGGATACCTCACCGATGGGACAGTCTTTGACGAGACCGGACAAAAGCCGGTCACTTTTCCCCTGAATGCCGTCATTCAGGGTTGGCAGGAAGGACTGCAATATTTCAAAGAAGGGGGCGAAGGCATTTTGCTCATACCTTCGGCCTTGGGCTACGGCCCGCAACGGGTAGGCAGCATACCGCCCAATTCTGTGCTTGTATTCGAGATAGAGCTGGTGAAGGTGAATTGATTTTTCTCCCATAGAAATGCACAACGGAGTCACCGATCCGTGGAATTATTATGCCTTGTAATTAGACGTTGGCATACTTTGTTATTTTTCTTGCATCGATAGTAGCAAATATGCCGGGGTTTTTTCGGAAGCACTAATCCGGTTAACATTTCTGTAAAATCTTCTGCTCTTTGCCTCCATAATAAGTGCAGCTTCATATCGTACTCTCTGCCGAAGAAGATTCCGGCCTGATTCTTAAAAAAGTGACAACACTGTCATATTTTTATAGCTTTAAGCATCCATTGCTGAATCAGTGCCCGGCACCGGGCGCAATAGCGGATCTTTTGAAAGATGAATACAAGCACAAATAAGGACAAGCTGCCCGGCAAGGAGGATGTGCAGTTCATCCTCAGTTCGGTCAGAGATTGGTCGGAGCATATGCTTCAGCCTGCATTCAGAAACGGCCTGCCCGATGGCGATCGGGCGCTTCTGAAGAAGGCCATTGAGGCGCTCTACGATTTGGGTGTCATTTTCCACCCCGACCCTTCATCCGCAGGATATGAGCTGGGCGTTTGGGGAGCCTACACCGGAGCGATGGGGCCTCATTATTCCCTGCGCATATTAAATGAAATAGCAAAAACATGCGCATCTGTCGCCTTTCTTGTTCATCAGCAGGGGATAGCGTCAGCGAGCCTTCTTTCGTGGGAGAAAGGTGCTGATGAAGAGCTCAGAAGAATTTCTTTTGCTTTTCAGGATGCCGGAGGCATGCCTGCTGCCCGTATTTTATTTGATCAGGAAGGCGCATCATGGGAAGCTTTCGAAACCAGAGCGCAGCGCATTGCGGGCGGATATGAGCTTCGTGGCAGGAAAAATTTTGTCTACGGACAGAAAGAGAGCCGGGCGCTTGTTGTTCCTGCAAGGCTCGAGGAGCAATGGGCTCTTTTCTTCGTGCCCATGAATGCAGAAGGACTTGGGAGCCGGGATGCGGGACGCAGAACGGGACTCCGGTATTTGCAATTAGAGCATGTCGAACTCGGGAAAGTCAGGCTGAAACAGGACGCACTGATTGCCGGGGGCGAAGCGGCCCGGGCAATTTTTGTCCGGACATTGACCCGGAACTGGCTGGGGATGGCTGCCATCGCGAAGGGGATTGCCGAGGGAAGCATGGAGGCGGCCGGGCAATATGTGCAGGAAAGGTATCAGGGCGGCACACGGATAAAAAATCATGCGGCCATCCGCAGCCTGCTCTCAAATGCCTACAGCAAGGTTGAGATGGCGGGAGACCTGATAGAAAGAGCGGCACAGATGCATTCGGGCAAAGATCAACTCAGGGAGGCGGCCCGGCTCAAACTGATTGTGCTCGATGAATGCAGCCGGGTGGTAAGCGACATGATGCAGGTATTCGGAGGCTACGGATACATGCAGGAATTCCGGATAGAAAAACGCCTGCGCGATATTCAGGTTTTGAAGTTAAACGCTGGTTCACCGCTCTACCTTAATAAATTCATTTACGATTTGAAGGAGGATTCCTTATGAGTGAGATAAACGACAGAGCCGAAGCCCTTCGGCTTAAGAATTCGTCACGGAATTTACCGCGTATCGGCAGGCTTCTGGTCGACAGGGAGGCGGATTCGCTCTGGGAGCTTGACACCAAAACCCTGCCCCGCTCATGCAGGAAGTGGAGGAGAAAAGCACGCAAGTTTGCGGAAGATGAGATCCGGCCGCTGGCCCTGCAGGGAGATATTGATCCCGGGCACTTTGATCATACGGAGCTTTTTCGGAAGGCGGCAAAGAAGGGCTTCTTCACCACGTTGTTTCCCCGGCCGATAGGGAGTGCATCCTGGCGCTTATACCTTCGGAATGCGGTCTATGTGCCCGTGATTATTGCCGAGGAGTTTGCCGCTGCCGATGGCGGAATAGCCCTGAAACTGATGGCTCCCAATCTGGGCATCGCACCCGTATTGTTAAGCGGCCACCTGCCTTCGATTCTCAGATATTTTATTCCCAACTACCTCTCGTGCCGCTTCAGGGGAAAGGTGAAGACCTTTTCTTTTGCCATCACCGAGCCGGAAGCCGGGTCGGATGTGGAAGACAATGAGGGAGCCGTGACGGCCCGCCTTGGCACCAAAGCGCGTAAGGTCAGGGGCGGGTATCTGCTGAATGGCAGCAAGATTTTTATTTCCAATGGGGCCATCTCCGATGCGACTACCGTTTTTGCAAAGCTCGAGGGGGAGGGCATTGAATCATGGACCTGTTTTCTGGTCGAAAAAGGGAGAGTAGGTTTCCGGGTGGGAAGACACGAGCGGAAGATGGGGCAGCGGGCTTCGGATGCCTCCGAACTGATTTTTGAAAATGTCTTTGTACCGGATAAAAATGTCATCGGAAAAGTCAGGGGCGGCTGGCCGCTAAACAAGAATGTGCTGAACTTCTCACGCCCTGCCGTTGCCTCGATGGCGGTGGGGCAGGCCCGGGGCGCTTTTGAGAGTGCCTTGCAATTTGCAAAAAAGAAATACATCGGTAGGAAGCGAATGATTGAATTTCAGGAAGTGCAGCTGGAGCTGGCCGGCATGGTGCAGGAACTTTGGGCGGCACGCAGCCTGATAAGACAAAGCCTGCAACATTTTGCCATTCCCCAGTCCATTGCTTCGGCCAGCAAGTCTTTTGCTACGGATACGGCCTGGCGTGTGGCCAACAGGGCCATGGAACTCATGGGCGATGAGGGATACCTGCACAGCAATCACACCGAGCGCTTTTGGCGCGATATACGACTTACGCAGATTTACGAAGGAACCAATCAGCTCAATCGCCTCGCGATTATCGAGCATCATCGCTACAAGGATTTTAAATGAAATGTATCACATGAAATCATTTTTTAACAGAGAACGGGAAGTTTACCAAAGCAGGGAGGGGCCGATCGAACTGCCCATCTTTTATTATGATCTGTCGTCTGTCATTCTTGCCTACGAGGCAGATGCCGGAGCGGCAGAGACCCTTTTGAAAGGAAGCGGACTGCGGCCGGCTCTTTACGGAAAGAAGAAAGCCATGGTCATGCTTGCTTTTTTTGAATATCGCGACAGCAGCATCGGGCCCTACAACGAAGTGGCTTTGGCTACGATGTCTCATCCCGAAAAGGGAAGCCGGCCTTTCTTCCCGATTCTCGATTTTCTGAAAAAAGGAAAGAACTGGCGGACTGCAGCCTACATCCACCATCTGCCGGTAAGCACCGAAATTGCCAATGCCGGAGGAAGAGAGATATGGTCGCTGCCGAAATTCGTAGCTCCGATTCCGTTTGAGCTCAAAAAATCCCATTTTGAGGGGGCGGTCATAGATGCCTCATCGCAGCAGGACATCCTCAGGGTACAGGGGCGGGCCGGACGGCTTGGCATCAAAGGTGTTTTTCGTGCCATTGATATGGTCTTTTACTCCATACACGAAGGGCGCATTCTCAAAACCGTGGTGGAGACAAGAGGCAGCTCGTTCTATTCGCTGGGCGGAGATTTCAGGCTGACAGCGGGCGACAGCAGGCACAAGATGGCTGAGCATATCAGAGAACTCGGGCTTGAGAGGCTAAAACCTGCTTTCACTATTATTTCCGAAAATCTTCGGTCGATCCTGCCCCGAGGGGCGTTTATTGATTAAAGAAAAATGGGAAAAGCAGAAGACAATAAGATCAGAAACGAGCGGGCGATCCTGGATGCCGCCCTCGAACTCTTTTCCTCAAAAGGTCTGGAGCGAAGCTCCGTAAGCGATGTGGTAGCAAAAAGCGGCCTGGCCCGCGGGACTTTCTATAATTATTTCCCGGACAAAGAGGCACTGTGGCAGAAGACCATTGATCTTTTTGTCGGGAGCATAGCGGAAATCCTGATCCGGGAGCGCAAAAAAGCCCGTTCCCTGCATGAGTTTATGTACAATTCCTTTTATGCCTATGCCCGCGTGTTCGAAGATCCCCGCCACGTGAAGTTGCTGACCCTCAATCAGCCGGTTTTCAGAAAGAGCCTATTTTCTAGCGATTCGATTAACTCCATATTTGCAAGCCTCGAGAAAGACCTGAAGGACAGCCCCTATTTTGAAGGGCTCAGCGAGCGCCAGTACAAAATGACGAGCTATGCCATGGTGGGGGCCGCCATGGAGCTGATCATTCAATCGAAAACCCATAATCAGGCACTCTCGCTCGAAGATCTGTCCGACTATTTCAGCCGCTTGTTCATCGGTGGATTGGAGCATATCATAAGCAAGAATGAGGAATGAAGGAATTTAAAAAATATGTCTTTATCACAGGGGCGTCCGGAGGAATCGGAAGTGCATCTGCCCGCCTATTTGTAAAAAAAGGATGCTTTGTCGGGTTGACAGATATTGATGAGAAAGGTCTCGAAAGGCTTTGCGCAGAACTTGGACACGAAAATGTCTTTTGGCAGCCGGCCGATGTCAGCTCCGGAGAGCAGCTGGCCGCGGCCATTAATGCTTTTGCCGGGCATACGGGCGGGCGGCTCGATGTATTGCTGAACAACGCGGGAATACTGCGTGCCGGAAACTTTGAGAACCATCGCCCGGAAGAATACAGGCAACTGATTGAGGTCAATCTTCTCGGCATTATCAACGCCATTTATCCGGCTATTCCCTTCATGGAGAGGTCTGATAATCCGAGGATAATCAATCTCTCTTCGGCATCGGCCCTGTATGGCATACCGGGGCTTGCGGTTTATTCCGCAACGAAATTTGCCATTCGCGGACTGACCGAAGCATTGAACATTGAGCTGGAACGCAGGGGAATCATGGTTTGTGATATCATGCCGGGCTATGTCAAAACAAAAATGGTGGAAGATGCCTCAGACGAGCTGCATCTGGAAGACGGAGAATCGCTGCTGCGCCCGGAAGAGGTGGCCGTGACAGTTTGGAAAGCCACGCAACGCAAAAGGCTGCACTGGCCGGTTGGAAGGAAAATCCGTCTCCTCTCTGCGCTTATCGCTTTTTTGCCCGCTTCGCTGCGGAAAACAGTGGCCATACAGGCCAGTCATTACCGGAAATGACGGAAGTATCATCCGCATAAAAAAACGAATTACGGACCTTTTTACATGCTTAGGAATTAGGATCGGTCACAGAACCGGCTAAAAGCACAATAGCGGCATTCTTTGAGATTTTCGGTAAGCGTGAAAGCTTCACTCTCGTCAAAGAGGGTGGCGAGGCGGGCAGAGAGCGCCTCTCTGAAGCCCGTCAGGTCTTGCATCGAGACAGGATCGGAAAAAAGGTAGCGGGGCCCGTCACTGAGTTTTTTGAGATGGTAAAAGGCGACTTTGGCTTTTTCTCCGGGATGATTTTCAAGGTAGAGCATGGCATATATGATGCCCTGCAAAGTCGCTTTGTTTTCCGGATTATCGAGAGCCCGGGCGGGGTCTTCCAGCGCTTCCTTTTTAAGTTCCACCTTGCTCCCGGTTTTGTAGTCAATTATCCTTACCTGCCCGTTGAGGCGATCCACCCGGTCTACTTTCCCGCTGATTCTCAGTTTCAACACCTTGCCATTGACCTCTACCGGAAGGAGAATCTCCCATTGCCCGCTTTCGAGGGCTTCAATGAGCAGAGTATTTCCCTCTGCGATCCGATTTTGCTCGTTTTCGAAAATTTTGAGAGCCGATTGTTTCAGGTATTCGAAATTCAGAAGGTTTCTCCCCAGGGGCTTTTGCATGCGGCTGTGATAAAACTTCCGGTAGTTGTGCAGGAGGGTCTTTTCAAGTTCTTTTTCCATTTCAGCATAGTATTCCACGCGCATTTCCTTTCCCAGAAATGGCGTATAGAGGCTTTCCATGCTGTTGTGGAAGATATCTCCGAGTCGCGCTGCATCCAGTTCTTCTTCGTCCTTTTTTTCTTCTCTGATGCCCAGAATCTTTTCAAAATAGAAGCGCAGCGGACAGCTCAGCAGGGTGGAAAGAGAAGAGGGGGAGAAATAGCGCTCGCCACCTTCCAGATACGCTTCGAGGGCTTCCATCACTCGCGGCCCTTTGCTGACGAATATTCCGCCCTGTTCTCCGAATCGGGGAGTGACTTCTGCCTTTAGGTGCCGGATGCTGTGAAAAGGCGCCAGTTCTGTTTCTACCTGGCGCAGGAAACGGCTGGGTTCCCCTTCGCTGAGCATGTCGATGTGGGTATCATAGCTGAGCAGAATCTGGCGGCTTCGCTGCAGGAGCCTGTAAAAATGATAGGCATAGAGGCTGTCCTGACGGTCAAAAGTGCTCATTCCGAAGGCTTTGCGCAGGTCGTAGGGAATGTAGGAGTGATGGCGCGAGGAAGCCGGAAGTACGCCTTCATTGGCTCCGAGAATGATCAGGCGTTCGAAATCGAGTGCCCGTGTTTCGAGCAGTCCCATCACCTGAAGTCCTTCGAGCGGCTCGCCCGAGAAAGGCAGCGACTCACTGCTGCTGAGCTGTTCGAGTATCTGTGCCAGCGCAGGGGCCGAAAGTACAATTCCGTGTTCCTGCATCTCATCGTGAAAGCGTTGCATCATTTTCAGGTAGTGCAAAATGAATGCATGCTCCTGCTTCATAGCAGGGGCGTCTTTTGCCTCAAGAGCCGTGGCCGAATCAATCAGAATCTGGCGCAGATGCGGAAGGACCTGCCCGGCATCGGGGAAATGGAAAAGCCGCATGAGGTAATCGTTATGAAAGGAAGCAAAAAACGCCTTATCGGGAAAAAGGATATGCTCCTCTTTCAGGGTTTTGACGATCTTCTCTGCCAGCGGTCCGAGGCTGAGACGGCAGAAGGGGTGGGCGAGCAGACGCATGGCATCCCGTGCATAGAACTGTATGGTGCCGTCTTCTTTGCGGGCATGTTCCAGGAGGCCCAGCCAGCTTTGGGTCAGGTGCTGCGTAAAGGAAAAGCGCAGCGGATAACCCATGGTCACATTGAGCTTCTCAATAAGCCCGGGAAGGGCATAGAGCAGAGGGAATAGGGCCTTTTCATCGGCCAGCACTACGGCCGTGCCGTCCATATTGCCTCTGTCTGCCTGCAGCCATTCGCTTAGTTTCTTAGCCGCCACGGCTGCCTCTCCGCTTGATTTCGGGCTGCCGATGATCTCTATTTCTTTTCGTATGCCGGTCAGTGCCGAGCTGCTGTCCGCTTCCTCCGGCCGGGGCAGGTGGCGAAAGTTATCACGCAGATAATCTCCGGCTTCGGCATTCGGATTGTCAAGGTACCATGCATCGCTGTCCCAAAAAATGCGGGCCACACCGCTTGCAAGCATCTTTTTGAATATTTTCATTTCCGAGTTGCTCAGCGCGTTGAATCCACAGAGAAATACCCGGCCGTAGTCGAGTTCGTCAATCCAGTTCAGATCATCTGCCAGTTGGCGATATATCATGCCTTCGTAGGCCATCTTCTTTTTTTGGAGCCGGGCTTTGTATTGCGTGTAGATGGGGTAGAGCTGACGCCAGATGCGTGCAAACTGTTTCTTCATCTCACTCAGCGGTTCATTGGCAAATGCCAGCCAGAACCTGCGGAACGATTCATAGTCGCTTAATTGCGGCCCGAAGTCTTCTTCGAGGCGATGCACTTCCGCAATCTGCGTGAAAAGCAGGCGGGCATCGACAAGGTAGCGGTCGCATTCGTCAAAATCTCGGAGCATCATCTGCCCCCAGGGCAGAAAGGCCTCGAAGCCCTGGTCTTCTTCGGGATTAAGTGAACGGTAGACCTCATAGAGTTCGAAAAGCAGGGGCAGACGATCGCCTGCTTTCAGCGGGCTTACCCTGCGGAAGAAATCGGAAAGACTCATCACCTCCGGGGCCCAGGTGGCTTTCTGAAGACGGGCAGCCAGGCGTTTCTTGAAATGCATTCCGGCCCTCCGGTTTGGAAAAACAAAGAGTTGCCGGCTTTCAGCGCTAGCATGGACCGCATCGCTCTCGCTGATGACCCGGTCGAGGAAAGAATTTGCCTGGCTGCTCTTATTCGTGCTCATATTATTTCTTCAATTTTGCCCGAACGGGTATAAAAAAGATAGGCTCCGGCCATGCTGTGCCCCATCTCCTCGAGAACACGGGCATATTCCTTCACCTGTTCGGCATCCTGCTTTCTCATTTTTCCGGTTTTGAAATCAACGATTATCGTTCCCTCCTCGCCAAAGATCACACGGTCGGGGCGAAGCAATCTTCCGTCAGGCAGCAGAATTTCGCGCTCGGCCATGACTTCCAGCTCAGGGTCGAACCAGGCTTTTACCTGAGGAATTTCAAAGAGCTCCCTGATCCGCTGTACAAATTCTTTTCGCATGTTTTGGGGCAACCAGCCTTCGGCAAGCAGTTCTTCCGCTTTTTCTTCGATCTCGTCAGCGCTGCGGAGGCGCGAGAGCAGTTCGTGCACCAGGCGCCCGTATTCCAGGCTTTCGCGAATACCCGCCCGGCTTTCATCATCGGGACCCGGTCTGTGAAACTTTATTCCCAGCCTTTTCCGGTAAGGATGCAGAGATATCTTATCAATCCTGAAGCTTTGCGCTTCGGCTTCTCCTTCGGCAGGGCTTTCCTTTCCTTTCTTTTCGGGTGTACCGACCCTCAGAAGGCGGCCACTTTCATCCAGTTCAGCCGGCACGCGGCCTGCCAACGATTCGAGCATGGAAGGAATCAGTGCTTCCATAAGGCCGGAAGCGCTTTTTGTATCGTGGTGAGCCAGGATGTAAAGACGTTCCATCGGGCGTGTGAAAGCCACATACCACTTGTTCAGCTGATCTGCCAGCATCAGTTGCATTTCCTTTTCGAAGTCTTCCTCAAAAATCGTCTTCCCCGAGGGCTTCCGGTAGCTGACGGGCAGATAGGGAAGGACATTGAAAGGTTCGTAGTCCTTGCTCTTCACCCAGATGAGGGGAGCTTTCTTGTGTTTGAAGGCAAAATGAAAGAAAGGGAGAATCAGTACGGGAAATTGCAGGCCTTTGGCTTTGTGGACCGTCATGACAGTTATGGCATTCCGTCCTTCGCTGCTGCTGAGGGCCTCTTTCTTGCCCTTTAGTTCCCACCACTCTAGGAAATCCGGCAATGACTGACTTTTCTGCAATGAATATCCGAGAACAAGGTCGCTAAACTGCATGACAAAGGCATCGGCCGGGTTTTGAAGTCCGAAGAGAATGCTCAGCTCATTTACCAGATCGAAAAGCCCCAGATGGGCAAGGGTTTCTTTCTGCTTCAGCAGGGCTGCAGGAAATCCCGCTTCCGCCCATTTCCCGGGCGTTTTTATGAGGGAAAGAAAGTCGGGATCGGAAAGTTTGGCCCTCTTGTGCAACTTAAAGTATTGATAGAATAAAGAGCTCGAATAAAGTTCATTGTCAGAATCATAGATCCACCTCAATGCACTGAGAAGAAGCTGAACTCCCGGGGAGGAATTAAGCAAAAGAGATTCCTGCGAAATCACGGGTATCTCCTTCCTGCCGAGGTAATCGGCTACCTTGCGTCCCTCCTCATTGGTTTCGGTGAGAATGGCAATGTCGCTGTAGCTGTATTCATCTTCAAGTGCGGAAGCAATGCGTGCATCGAGCATGGATAGGTGCATCTCTTTCCAGTGATCCTCATCGCTCTCGTCCTTTTTGAATTCGATAAGCTGCCATTCCACATAGCCTTCTTTTTCCCTGATTACTTCCTGTTCTACGCCCTGCAGATAGCGGGCAAAGTCGGGAAAATCTTCCCAGGAATCCGCACTTTTTGAGCGCACGGCCGCAAAGAGGGCATTGTTAAAATAAACAATGGAGCGGGCCGAGCGGAAATTTTCTTTTATGTTCTCAACACGCATATGCCCGCTTTCGAGCGAGCGGCCAAGGCTGTTTTCGGCCACATGCCCGAGCAGTTCCATATTTCCACCGCGCCAGCGGTAGATCGACTGTTTCACATCTCCCACGATCAGCACTTCATCGCCTTCATCGAGTGCATTGGCCAGCAGGGGAAAGAGGTTGTTCCACTGCTTGTCGCTCGTATCCTGAAACTCGTCAATCAGAAAAAAGCGATAGCGGCTTCCTGTTTTTTCATAAATAAAAGGGGTGTCATTGCCTTCGATGACGCCCCGGAGCAGGCGTTCGGTGTCGTCAATCAGGAGGATATTGCGTTCTTTTCGGATATCGGCCAGGAGGCGATTCATCTCGCCCAGGATTCCCAACTGGAAGAGATGATTTTTGACAAGCCGGGCGCTCCGGTAGCGGGTCAGATGCTCTTCCGAATATTTTGCCGCCTTTTCTAAAATATTTAGGGCGCCTCCATCCAGTGCTGCCTGCAACTGATCCTTTATCTTGCTGCTTTTGGCAATAAAGCTTTTTTCTCCGTCCAGACTCTTTCGCAGGGAGGATAGAAGCTCGTAATTGTCGGGTTTCCTCCGTGCTTTTTCCTTTCTGATCTTATTGAAATAATTCATGGCGCTGCCTCTGCCACCCGAAAAGTCGTTGTATTCAACTCCGTGTTTTTGGAGACATTCGAGTCCCTGTCGTCCCCATTCATCCATTTGATTTTCAAATGAATAGATGATATTGTTCAGGGCCTTTAGAAGTGTTTCGATCTTCTTCATCAGCAGTTGCGAAGGTGCCTCCGGGCTGTCGGGATTTGCACTAATGGCCAGAAACTCATCATCAAAGAGGTGATGGCTGAAGCTGAGCAAATCAGCGGAGGGGTCCCAGCTCCTGTCGTTGCTTATCCGGTCATTCATAAAAGCCAGAAGCCACTTTGTAAGTGCTTCATGGCCCGGGCTGCCGGCAAGGTCTACAAGGCGGTCAACTACTTCCTGCAGCAGGCTCTCGCGGTCCAGCTCGAGATTGTAATTGACAGAGATATTGAGTTCGCGAGCAAAAGATCGTAGCAAATTCTGAAAGAAGGAATCGATGGTGCTTACCGAAAATCGGGAATAATTGTGCAGAATATCCTGCAGCAGGTCTTTTGCCCGGTTGCTGATTTCCGCAGCCGTAAGTATGGTTTGCCCCCGTTCGCGGTAAATATCTTGCAACTGTAGGATATAGGCATGGTCAGCCGCTGTGGAGCCCAGATCATGGAGCGTGGTGAGGATGCGCTCTTTCATCTCCGCTGCCGCCTTCTTGGTAAAGGTGATGGCCAGTACCTGATCAAAGCGATGGCCGGGTTGCAAAACGTAGGCAATGTAGTTTTGCACGAGGCGATAGGTTTTGCCTGAACCGGCAGAAGCTTTGTAAATGTGAAGAAGGGGCATGGCGGCTTGTCTTTGCTGCTAAGTTAAAAAAGCCATACGCACTCTATTTGCGTTCTGCTTAAATCAGGGAAAAATTATCTTTGATGCATGGCAGATGCGGAGATTTTATTGCAGGTCGAAGACCTGCGTGTACTTTTCCCCGGAGAAAGCGGGCCTTTGCCCGCGGTCGATGGGATTTCCTTTGAACTTCGCAAGGGCGAAACACTGGGCATTGTTGGAGAAAGCGGCAGTGGCAAGTCGATGACGGCACTCAGTTTGATGCAATTGCTCCCGTCTACGGGCCGGATGGAATCGGGATCTATTCGCTTCATCGGGGAAGCTGGCAAAAGTGTTGACCTGGCCCGCCTCACTGACCGGGAAATGCGCAAATACCGGGGTCGCGATATCGGGATGATCTTTCAGGAACCCATGAGCAGCCTGAATCCGGTCTTCCGCTGTGGCGAACAGGTCGATGAAGTGACCCGTATTCATCTGAAATATAGCAAGGAGCAAGCCCGGGCACATACGCTGGAACTCTTCCGCAAAGTGCAGTTGCCTGATCCTGAAAGAATTTACCATGCCTTTCCTCATCAGTTGTCGGGTGGGCAGAAACAGCGTGTGATGATTGCCATGGCCCTGGCAGCCGGCCCCCGTATACTCATTGCCGATGAGCCGACTACCGCACTGGATGTCACCGTGCAGAAGGCCATCCTGGATTTGATGGCAGAACTGAGGGAAGAGACAGATGCTGCGGTGGTTTTCATTACCCACGACCTCGGAGTGGTGGCGGAAATTGCCGACAGGGTACTGGTAATGTACCGGGGAAAAATAGTGGAGCAGGGCAGTGTGAAAGAGATATTTACCCATCCGAAGCATCCTTATACACAGGGGCTTCTGGCCTGCCGCCCGCCCCTCGACAAGCGCCTGAGACGCCTCCCGACTGTGGAAGATTTTCTGAACGAAGCAACGGAAGAACCGGGCCGGGAGCATATAGAAAGCATGCTTAGCCGGATTGAGGTGAGCCGGAAAGAAAGCCGGCAAAGGCTAAAAGCACTTATGGAGCAGGAGCCCCTGCTGAGGGTCGAAGGATTGAAAACCTGGTTTCCTCAGAAAAAAAGCCTCCTGGGCAAGACCTTGTCGTGGGTGAAGGCAGTGGATGATGTTTCGCTGGATATCTTCCCCGGTGAGACACTGGGTCTGGTGGGGGAGTCGGGAAGCGGAAAGACCACCTTTGGAAGGAGCATTCTGCGTTTGCAAGATCATACGGCCGGCAGCGTCTTTTATGGCGATAAGAACATTTTTGAATTACCGGAGCATGAGATGCGGAAAATGCGAACCCGGATGCAAATTGTTTTTCAGGATCCGTACAGCTCGCTGAATCCCCGCATGACAATCGGCCAGGCCATCAGCGAACCCATGGCTGTCCATCACATACTGAATGACAAAAGAAAAAGAAAGGAGCGGAGCATTGAATTGCTCGAAAGAGTGGGGATGAAAGCAGAGCACTACAATCGCTATCCGCATGAGTTTTCGGGAGGGCAGCGGCAGCGGGTTTGTATTGCACGGGCGCTTTCCGTTAATCCCGAGTTTATCGTTTGTGACGAGTCGGTATCGGCCCTTGACGTATCGGTGCAGGCTCAGGTTCTCAATCTCCTCCTCGAGCTGAGGGAAGAATTCGGACTCACCTACATCTTTATTTCCCACGACCTCAGTGTCGTCCGCTTTATGTCTGATCGAATAGCCGTGATGAAAAACGGTAAAATTGTGGAAAGCGGTGCAGCCGATGAGATATATGAAAACCCGAAAGACGCCTACACAAAAGAACTCATTGCAGCCATTCCAAAGATAGAGATCTAGGAAGGGCGATCCTTATAGAACTGACGCAAGTTCCTCCTCGTGCGGTAAAAACGGTGGATGCCTATGAAAAGCAAAAGCGGAGCAATGGCCAGGAGGGCGTAGCCTATAAAGCTAATCCGGCTCAGGGAGGGCAGTTTGATAATGGCTATTCCGGAACTGAAGAAGACCAGAAAGGTGCGGAAATAGGCCAGAAAAGTGCGCTCATTTGCAAGCTTCGTTCGTTCGATGGCCAGGCGCTCGGCCGTAGTTAATTCCTTTTTCATAAGGATGGATATTTGGTGCAGAATCATGAATTCGGAAAGCATTTGAAAATAGACCCGCTTCCCTTTATTTCAGCTGAGACATTATGATCTTATCAAAAATACGATCACCCATCCATTTTCTGACGAAAATCATGAGTTTGGCAAACTTGCCGGCTGCATACCTGATTTTGGGTCTTCTGGCCCTGACGGCCTTTGATATGACCCGGGCAATGAGCTCTGGCGGTGAGCCGCCTCCTTCATGGTAAGACTTGTGGCTTTCACGGGCAAAAGCTTTGACGAGGCGGGCATAGGGCCCTTCTGCCGACAAGTTCAGGAGGGTTTTGATCATTTCATCTCCGAATTCCGTGCTAATGATTCCGGGTTCTATAATGACCACATCAATGTCAAAGGCTTTCAATTCAACCCGAAGGCTGTCTGACCATCCTTCCACGGCATGTTTGCTTCCATGGTACCAAGCCCCCAGAGGCATATAGATTTTGCCGCCCATTGATGAAACGTTGATGATGCGCCCTTTGCCTGCTTTGCGCATATGGGGAATGACAAGCTGCGTAATGCGGCCCAGCCCGAAGAGATTGACTTCATACATTCTGCGGACGATATCGAGCGGGACTTCTTCCACCGGTCCGTAAACGCCATATCCGGCATTGTTGATGAGTACATCAATGCGGCCTTCCGCTTCAATGACTTTGGAGACTGTGTTTTGCACGTCTTCTTCGCGTGTAATATCCATCTTCAGTGCATGCCCTCCGGCATCACTGATGTCCTGCATTTCCCCGAGGCGTCTGGCTGCGGCATAGACTTTATGCCCTTCCCGGCACAGCTGAAGGGCTGCAGCTTTACCGATTCCGGATGAGGCTCCGGTGATGAGAATAACCTGGTT
>WFPF01000013.1 GCA_015487695.1 Chitinophagales bacterium | reverse complement strand
TGCCTATAACGAGACGGATGCCATTGCACAGTATTTCTGTCCTACACACCACTATCTGGAAGCATGGAGCGATGCCGAGCCGAAAAAAGGATATTTCTCACTGGGGCAACCGGGTATTCGAAACATATTTGACACCCGGCAGTTTGAAGACAGCCTCCTTACCTGGATGCAGGACGGACTGAATCCGGCCGACTATGATACTCCGGATGAAAAAGAGAATGCTGCTTTGCCGGCTTCTGCCAAAAGTGAGAAAAAGCCGAAAGCCTACCGCAGCAAATTTTACGAGTACATGCAGGCATACTGGAAGGAGAACATTTTCCCGCTCCAGAATAAGTTCGTCAGTTTTCAGTCATTCTGGGACAAAGCCCTGCATGATGGAGTATTTGAAATGCCGGCCAGTGATGAGGAGCCGGTGTATTCAGGAGATGTTATATCGGCAGCCACCGGCATTAAGTCGACTGTGGGAATGCGGGGTGACATGGAATTGACGCTTTACGAAAAAGTAGGAATAGGCAATGGCCAGTATGCCGACAACCCGTGGTTGCAGGAACTGCCTGACCCCATTACCAAGGCAACATGGGATAACTACGTTTTGATGTCCGTTTCCGATGCCGAACAATTTGGACTTTCGGCCAACGATCAGGGAAGAGTCTTCGAGATTGAGGCCAATGGATACAAAGTGAAGTTACCGGTAGTGGTACAACCGGGACAGGCTGTGGGTACCTTGTCAATAGCTCTTGGATACGGAAGAACCGTGAGCGGGAAAGCCGGCATGCACGTAGGTAAAAATGCATATCCTTTCCAGAGTTTTAAAAACGGAACATTCCAGAATGTCATTCATAAAGCCGTGCTGAGTGATACGGGTACACACTATAAAGTAGCCCGCACACAGATGCATCACGTCATAAACTCGGAAGGAAAGCTCAACCAGCGGACCATCATATTTGAAGGAATCCTGCCGGAGTTGGAGCACTTTACCGAAAGCATCAAAGAAAAAAGACAGGAATTTAAAGAGATCAATGAGGCCACTCTTTATCCGGGTTTCGATGAAGTATACAGCCGGGGGCACCATTGGGAGATGTCAATTGACCTCAACACCTGTATTGGCTGCGGAGCCTGCGCCATAGCCTGCCATGCCGAGAACAACGTTCCGGTTGTGGGCAAAACGGAGGTATCGAGGGCTCATGAAATGCACTGGATGCGTATCGACCGCTACTATACGGGCGAGGACATGGAAAATCCCGACATTGTATTCCAGCCCATGCTTTGTCAGCATTGCGACAACGCGCCTTGCGAGAATGTGTGTCCGGTCAATGCTACGAACCACAGTTCGGAAGGATTGAATCAAATGGCTTACAACCGCTGCGTGGGTACGAAATATTGTGCAAACAACTGCCCGTACAAAGTGCGAAGATTTAACTGGTACGATTTCCTCGGAGCCGATAGCATTGCAGGAAATGAAAAACCGATCATGGACGGTGGTGTCTATGGCGTGGATAATTTCGGTACCGGAGATATCATGGTCAATGACCTGACCCGCATGGTACTGAACCCGGATGTGACGGTGAGGTCACGTGGGGTAATGGAGAAGTGCAGTTTTTGTGTTCAGAGAATCCAGGAAGGTAAGCTGGCCGCCAAAAAAGAAGGGCGTAAGCTCAGAGACGGGGATGTGAAGAGCGCGTGTATGCAAGCTTGCCCGACCAATGCCATCACATTTGGTGACGGCAATGATGCAGACAGCATGGTGGCCCGCTCGCTGAAGGAAAGCGACCGTACCTACTACGTGATCGAAGAAATAAATACCAAGCCCTCTGTGGGATACAAAGCTAAAGTGCGCAACCGAAGTGCGGAGGAGGATATGGAACGCAAGAGATATGTGCGCACCGAAGCCGATAACCACGAAGAGGAAGCACATTCATAATTTTAATTAAACAAAGAGCAATATGTTCGTATCGCCATTAAGAGAACCTCTTATAAACGGGAGCAAGGATTACCATCAAATCACGGATGATATAGCCAGAGGTACCGAGGGGCGGCCTACGCTGCCCTGGTTGCTGGGTCTGGGTCTTTCCTCTACCATCATGCTGATGGGATTCCTGATGATCGGTCTTACGATTTGGTATGGAATCGGAACCTGGAACCTGAACCGGACCATCGGCTGGGGATGGGATATTACCAACTTTGTTTGGTGGATCGGGATCGGACATGCCGGTACACTGATTTCGGCTATTCTGCTGCTGTTTCGCCAGAAATGGAGGACGGGTGTCAACCGGGCGGCTGAGGCAATGACTATTTTTGCCGTTGCATGTGCCGGACTCTATCCGCTCATTCACATGGGCCGAATCTGGTTGATGTTTTACATCATGCCCTACCCATCCATAAGGGGGGTATGGCCCAACTTTGATTCACCGCTGCTCTGGGACGTATTCGCCATCTCTACCTATCTGACCGTTTCGCTTTTGTTTTGGTACATCGGTCTGGTACCGGATTTTGCTACACTCCGCGACCGATCAAAAGCCAAGATCCGAAAAGCCATCTACGGCACATTGAGTTTTGGCTGGAAAGGCTCTTCCAAACAATGGCAACGATTCGAAGCCATTTCCTTGGTTTTGGCCGGTTTGGCTACTCCGCTGGTACTCTCGGTACACAGTATTGTATCCTTTGACTTTGCCACTTCCGTCATTCCGGGTTGGCACACCACCATCTTTCCGCCCTATTTCGTCTCCGGTGCTATCTTCTCCGGTTTCGCCATGGTGTTGACACTTATGATTATCACCAGGAAGGTGCTTCATCTGGAAGATTATATTACGAAGGCCCACATTGAATCGATGAACAAAGTCATTATCCTTACGGGATCGATAGTGGGGGTAGCCTATATTACCGAGCTTTTTATGGCCTGGTATTCGGGCAATATTTACGAACAATATGCCTTCATGAACCGCGCCATGGGTCCTTATGCCTGGGCTTACTGGATCATGATGACCGCCAATGTAGTATCGCCTCAGTTGCTGTGGTTTAAGAAACTGCGCAGAAGTTTCTATTTCACCTTTTTCCTTTCCATCATTATCAATATCGGGATGTGGTTCGAACGATTTGTGATTATTGTCACTTCCCTGCACCGCGATTTCCTGCCTTCAAGCTGGAGCTATTATGTGCCGACCCTTGCAGAAGTAGGTATCTATGTGGGCACACTGGGCTTGTTTTTCACCCTCTTCCTGCTTTTTGCCCGCACCTTCCCGGTGATTGCAATTGCCGAAGTGAAGAGCATTCTGAAGACAGCCGGAAATCAGGTAATTGAGAAAATGCACAAACAGGAAATGGAATCGGAAAACCCGGCAACCGTAGAATAAAAAAAAGAGAATAATGGCTAAAAAGAAAGTTCTGTACGGAGTATTTGATGATGACCATATATTGCTGGATGCGGTGAAGAATATCCGCGCCCAGGGTGTGCGTATTCAGGAAGTGTTTACGCCTTTTGCCATTCATGGCATTGACGAGGCGATGGAACATCGTCCCACCGGTTTGCATACGGCCGGATTTGTATTTGGGCTGGTAGGGGTTTCGCTCATGTTTCTTTACATGACCTGGATCAATACCGTCAATTATCCGAATATCTTCGGTGGCAAACCATTCTTCTCATTTCCTGCATTCATCCCCATTCTTTTCGAGGTGACGGTATTGTCCGCTGCCGTGGGTATGGTGGTGGTATATTTCGTTCTTAACGGGCTCTCACCGATCCGGCAGAAACCGGTTATTGACCCGCGATCATCGGATGATAAATTCATTATTGCATTTAGTGCCGATGAATTGAGTGAAGAAGAAAAACACGAAATCAGCACTCTGCTGCACGAGAACGGAGCCATTGAAATCAACGAAAAAGTATTGTAAATCAGAAAAGCTTGTCAGCATGCTAAAATTGATAAAAACGGGTATGGTTTTCTTGATGATCGGGCTGCTGGCCTCCTGTGCCAAAGACCCAAAGCATCCCGGATATATTTATACCCCGGATATGACCTATTCACAGGCATATGAGACCTACGCTCCCAATCCCTATGGTGATTATGGAAGCAATGCCATGCAACCACCGGCCCATACCATCCCGCGCGGATTCCAGCCCTTTCATTATGAAAATAATATTTCGGACTATGCACGGGCCGGAGAAGAACTGGTGAATCCGCTGGAAGCGACAAAGGAGAATATAGCCGAAGGAAAAAATTTCTATGAGATTTACTGTGCCATCTGCCATGGTACGGAGCTGGATGGAAACGGCCGCATCGTGAGCCTTGAGAAATTCCCTCCTCCCCCTTCCTTCTTTAATGATTATATGATGAATTTGCCGGATGGAAAGAAATTTTTCTCCATACACTATGGCAAGGGGCTGATGGGTTCTTATGCCTCGCAATTGACGAAGGAGGAAAGGTGGAAGGTGATCCTGTACATCAATAGCATGCAGGCAGAAAAGAAATAAAAACCGGTGTGTGAGCACCACATGAATAATAAACAGAAAGAAAATCTTTCAGGATGAATCAAACAAACGAAGACCGCTTTATCATCACATCCGGAGAACGCAAGTTTTCATATGCTATGATCGGAGTAGGGGTGCTTTCCCTGCTTATCGGTGTCATACTTGCTTTCACCGGAGGACATATTTGGGCCGGGAAAGTGTGGATTGCACTTCTGGCCAATAGCTTGTTTTTTCTGGGGCTTGCGTTGACGGGGATGTTTTTTATTACTTCCCATCAGTTGGCGCTCGGTGGCTGGTATGTGGTTTTCAGGCGGGTTCCGGAGGCCATGAGTCAGTATCTGCCCGTGGCGGGCTTGTTGATGCTGCCTATCATTATCGGTGTGTGGACACAAAGCCATCATCTCTATCACTGGGCCGACCCCGAGGTGGTAGCCCACGATGCACTCATAAGAGGAAAAACAGGATTCCTAAACCCCTCTTTCTTTACCCTTCGTTATGTGATATACTTCGGACTGTGGACACTTTTGGCCGTATTGTGGCGAAAAGCATCGCTTAAAGAAGACATCGAAGGCGGATTGAAGTACTATAAAAAGCGCATGAAGTACAGCGCCATCTTTACGGTTGTTTTTGCGGTGACGAGTTCTACCATGGCCTGGGACTACATGATGTCTATTGACACGCACTGGTACAGTACGCTCTACGGCTGGTATGTTTTCATGAGTTTCCTGGTGGCCGGTATTGCTGCCATGATTTTGCTCATCACCTATTTGAAATCGAGGTCATACCTGCCCGCAGTGAACGCTGAGCACCTTCATGACCTGGGGAAATATATTTTCGGATTCAGCGTGTTTTGGGCTTATTTGTGGTTTTCGCAGTATATGCTCATCTGGTATGGAAATATCGGGGAAGAAACGATTTACTTCAAGAGCCGCATGGAGCACTATCCGTTTCTCTTTTATTTTATGCTCGTGATTAACTTCGTGGTACCCTTCTTTGCGCTGATGACAAGAGATGCTAAGCGGAAGATTCCTTCGTTGGTGATTATTTCGGTACTGCTTCTCTTCGGCCACTGGCTCGATTTCTATCTGATGATTGCCCCGGGGGCCTCGGCCAATGAAGTACATTTTGGTTTCTTTGAACTGGGACTGACAGCGGGCTATTTCGGGCTCTTCCTGCTTGTTGTATTCCGCGCCCTTGCTCAGGCAAGATTGTCACCGGTCAAAGATCCGTTTTATAAAGAAAGTCTGGAACATCATACTTAAAAAATAAGTCACAATCATATCATCAATGACAGCATTACTAATTATCCTGGTTATTGTCCTTGTTCTGGTGGTCCTCCTGCAGATCGCACTGACGAGTGATTTTATCAATTTCATCAAAGGCGATGATGATGAGGAAGGCAGAAGCAAATTTCAGGGAACCATGCTCATGGTTTTTTTGGTCTTCGGGTTTATTGCCCTCCTTTGGTCGGTGTATTATTTCAAGGGCCGTTTCCTTCCTGAGCCTGCCTCAGAGCACGGACACCTCATCGATATGAACTTCAATCTGGCATTGTTGTTTACCGGTATTGTTTTCGTGGTAACTCAGATACTGCTCTTTTACTTTGCCTACAAGTTCAGATATCGGAAAGACCGAAAAGCATTATACTTTCCGGAAAACAACAAACTGGAAGTGGCATGGACCATTGTTCCGGCCATCGTGCTTACCTTTTTGATTGTAAAAGGTCTGACCAGCTGGTATGCGATAACCTCGGATGCTCCGGAAGATAAGATAGTATTTGAAGCGACCGGAAAGCAGTTTGCCTGGGTATTGAGATATCCCGGTGTAGATGGCGAGCTGGGAGCACTTGCAGGCCGCGACAAAGTTTCACCCACCAATGAAGTGGGCATTGACTGGAACGATCCTTCTTCAAAAGATGACTTCCTTGCCAATGACATCGTGTTGCCCGTGGGCAAGCCTGTGGAAGTGCAGATCGAAGCTATGGATGTCATTCACAGTTTCTTTTTGCCGCATTTCAGGCTTAAAATGGATGCTGTTCCCGGCATTACGACCCGCTTTTGGTTTGTGCCCACAATTACCACGGCAGAGATGCGCGAAAAACTGGGCGATCCCGGGTTCAACTTTGAACTGGCCTGTGCAGAACTGTGCGGACGGGGCCATTCTTCCATGCGCAAGGTAGTGACCATCGTGACACCGGAAGAATATGACAAATGGGTAAAGGCTCAAACACCCTATTCGCAACTGGTAGGAGCCTACGAACAGAAAGCTCCGTTGCAAACGGCTGATAATTCAAATACCGGTACCCCGCTCAACGCTGAAATTAATTAATACAAATATTCCGGATATATGAGTGATGTAAATACAACTATGGAGCACACACATGCAGAGGCAGGTCATCATGCCCACGAGGCGCATCATGAAAACTTCTTTACGAAGTACCTCTTCACCATGGACCATAAAATGATTGCCAAGCAATTCCTTATCACGGGAATTTTCTGGGCCATCATCGGGGCCTTCTTTTCTGTGGTTTTTCGCCTGCAACTGGGCTTCCCGAATGCCGACCTAAGCTGGCTGGCACCGGTTATGGGCCGATGGCTTACCCCCGATGGTACGCTTGACCCGAACTTCTACAATGCCCTGATTACCATGCACGGAACCCTGCTGGTCTTCTTTGTGCTTACAGCCGGCCTTAGTGGGACCTTTGCAAACTTTCTCATACCGCTTCAGATCGGTGCCAGGGATATGGCATCGCCTCTGATGAATATGCTTTCTTACTGGTTTTTCTTCCTGGCTTCGGTGATTATGTTTGCTTCGCTCTTCATTCCCGATGGCCCCGCTCAGGGTGGCTGGACGGCTTATCCGCCACTGAGCTATTTACAGGGGCAGGGCATGACGCTATGGCTACTGAGTCTTACATTCTTTGTGGCAAGCACCGTTTTGGGAGGCTTAAACTACATCACTACCATCCTGAATATGCGCACCAAGGGAATGAGCATGTTCAAAATGCCGCTTACCATATGGGCATTGTTCTTTACCGCGGTAATCGGTCTGCTTTCTTTCCCGGTGCTGGTTGCAGGGTTCATCCTGCTCATTTTCGACCGTTCTCTCGGAACGAGTTTCTACCTTTCCGACCTGGTGGTCAACGGGCAGTTTCTCGATAAGGGCACCGGCTCTCCGATCCTCTATGAGCACCTTTTCTGGTTCCTTGGCCACCCGGAAGTTTATATCGTAATCCTTCCGGCCATGGGCATCGTTTCTGAAGTTTTAAGTGTGAATTCGAAGAAACCTGTTTTCGGATACCGCGCCATGGTATTCTCTATATTGGCCATTACCATATTGTCCTTCCTGGTATGGGCACACCATATGTTCGTATCCGGAATGAATCCTTTCGTGGGATCCATCTTTGTACTCTTTACCCTCCTGATTGCGGTGCCGTCAGCCATTAAGGTTTTCAACTGGATTGCCACCATATGGAGAGGGAATATCCGCCTAAATCCGCAAACGATGTATGCCATCGGATTTGTCTCTATGTTTATCTCCGGAGGATTGACAGGTATTTTCCTCGGTAATTCTACCATTGATATTCAACTGCACGACACCTACTTTATCGTAGCTCACTTTCATATTGTTATGGGTGTAGCCGCATTTTTGGGCATGTTTGCCGGAGTGCATCACTGGTTCCCGAAAATGTTTGGCCGCTATATGAACCGTTCTATGGCCTATATGCACTTTTGGGTCACGCTGATCGGAGCCTATTTGATATTCTGGCCTATGCACTACATGGGTATGGCCGGTGTTCCAAGGCGATATTATTCCTTTGATGCCTTCGATGCCTTTAGTCAGTTTGCCGGCATGAATACATTTATAAGCGTAGTGGCCATGATTGTATTTGCTTTTCAGATTCTTTGGGTGGCCAACTTCTTCTACAGCATATTCAGAGGGCGCAAAGTGAAAGAAAGCAATCCATGGGGTGCTACCACCCTCGAATGGACGACACCGATCAATCCGGGCCATGGCAACTGGCCGGGCGATATTCCGGAAGTCTATCGCTGGCCTTATGACTACAATAAAAATGGCCATGAGTTTATACCGCAAACAGTACCCATGGAAGAAGGTGAGCTGGAACACGAGGAAACCCCTGCACCTGAAAAAGTAAGCTAAGCAATATGCCATTAAGCAGAACCGAAACTCAAAGATCCACCCGTTCCCTGCTTCGTGCAAAGATCCGGGATTACAGCCTGCTCTTCAAGCTGAGGCTATCGCTGACAGTGGTCTTCTCTGCAGCTATATCCTACATTTTGGCAGCAGACCTTCAATTTTCTATACCGGGATTGATTATGATCATTCTGGGAGGTTTTTTGATTACAGCAAGTGCCAATGCGCTTAATGAAATCATTGAGAAGGACTATGATAAACTGATGGTCCGTACACAGGAAAGGCCCTTGCCTGCTGACCGCATGAGTACGGTGGAAGCTGTTTTGATGGCCGGACTGCTCGGTGTAGCCGGGATATTGATACTTGCCCTCTATTTTAACTATCTGGCAGCGGTGCTGGGGGCGGTTTCGCTCTTTTCATATGCCTTCATATATACCCCGTTAAAGCGATACACCAATCTTTCGGTATTGGTAGGGGCCATTCCGGGCGCATTGCCCATTGTCATCGGCTGGGTGGCTTTTACCGGAGAAATTACTCCGGAAGTTTATGCCCTTTTTGCCATTCAGGTGATGTGGCAATTTCCTCACTTCTGGTCTATCGCCTGGTTGTCGCATGATGATTACAGCAATGCAGGTTTTCGAATGCTGCCCTCCTATGAGGGAAAGGGACGCAGCAGTGCCGCACAAATTCTCCTGTTTTCAATCTTTTTGCTCCCGGTGAGCCTGGCACCTGTCAGCCTGGGATATTTTAGCTGGATCTATGGAAGTGTCGCAATTCTGCTGGGATTGATGATGATTCAGCAGGCCTTGAAACTCTACCGTTCCTGTGAGACAAAAGATGCCCGCAAGCTGATGTTTGCCTCTCTTTTGTATCTGCCGGTCTTATTGCTAAGTATGATCGCAGATAAATTAATTTGATATGAGTGAACTCAGTCTGAATATGCAAAGTCACGAAGAAAAGCAGTTGTTTGCCAGAAGGTTTGCCCTTTGGATAGCTCTGGGTGCCATACTCATGATGTTTGCCGGACTGACCAGCGCATATATCGTGAAAAAAGCAGATTCAACTACCTGGACAAATTTTAGCATTCCTGATATATTTTATATCAGTACACTGGTCATTATTCTGAGCAGTGTGACCATGTTTGGAGCCCAACGGGCATTCCGCAAGGGAGCGATGGCAAGCTATCGAAATCTCCTCCTGGCCACCTTTGCGCTCGGCTCGCTTTTCCTGGCTCTGCAGATCGAAGGCTGGATGCAGCTGAAGGCACAGGGCATCGATATGGTGGAGGAAATATCGGGTGCATTCTTTTACGTGATTTCGGGTGCGCATGCGGCTCACATCCTCGGGGGCTTGCTTATTTTACTGATTATGATATTAAAAATAAGCCGGAGGATAAAGAAAGAGAACACGGAAGCGTACCTGACACCCGGCCGGAAGTTGAACGTGACTTTGATGGCAACTTACTGGCATTTTATCGGATTCCTTTGGATTTACATATTTTTATTTTTGCTTTACAATCACAATTAATCGTAGCCAATGACAACTGCAACAAATACGGTACAGGCAAACAGCGAATCGAATGTATGGGAAGGAGGGCAGGCTCCATTTGGAGTGAAGTATGGAAAGCTGATGATGTGGTACTTTCTCTTGTCAGATGCATTTACATTTGCCGCTTTTCTGATAAGTTACGGAGCCATCCGTTTTACAGTGGGCCAGGATATCTGGCCTGAGCCAAACAGGGTCTTTGATGCTTTTCCGGTGCTCGGCCACGGCTATCCGTTGCTTTTCGTGAGTTTGATGACATTTATCCTTATCCTCAGTTCTGTGTTTATGGTTCGGGCCGTACAGGAAGGACATCAGATGAATAAAAAAGGTGTGATCTTATGGCTTGGCTTTACCATACTCGGAGGCATTGCGTTCTTGAGTTGCCAGGCATGGGAATGGGCACACCTGATACACAACGGAATGACCATGACCAGCCCCATTACCTATGAAATAGGCGGGCACGGAAGCGGAGCCGTTTTTGTTGGTCCGCTGGCTTTTGGCCAACTCTTCTTTACCATTACGGGATTTCACGGCTTTCACGTTACCACCGGTGTGGTAATCAATACCATTGTATTTCTGAATGTGGTTTTTGGTACCTACGAAAAGAAGAAGAACTACGACATGGTTGAAAAAGTCGGACTTTACTGGCACTTTGTGGATCTGGTATGGGTCTTTGTTTTCCTTGGATTCTATTTACTCTAATTCTGAAAAACTGCTGAAATGATTTTATCGGATCAGGAATATCAAATGCATAAAGCGGCCGTGTGGCGCGCAACCATCATCCTTTCTGTGGTGACTACGGTCGAGGTAGGGATTGCACTTCTTTACGATACCTTTTTTCATGAGTCCGGTTTTCGCATGGCATTGGCTGTGTTTATGATTATGGCCACTCTGGTAAAAGCGTATTATATCGTAGCCGTATTTATGCACCTCAAGTATGAACGAAAGGCGATGGCCATCACCATATTGATGCCTATCATGTTTTTGATCTGGTTGCTCATAGCCCTCCTGATGGAGGGTGTCTCGTGGCACCAGATGATTGAATTTTACGGTTAACCATGAAATCCGGAAATTACCGGGTAGTCATAGCCATCATTCTATTGATTGTCTTGCTGCCCATCACCTCGTACTTCTTTCTTCGTTCCGGGGTCAAAGCCCGGGATTTCAGAAGTGTGAGGCCTTTTACCTATGAAAGTAAAAGCGGAGATACCGTGCACGCTGTCTTTATAGATCAACGTGGCGACAGCCTGAGAGATGAAGATTTCGAGAACCAGGTAATTCTGGCCTCCTTCCTTTACTACCACTGCGACCGATTTACCTATTGCGATTCTATTCCTTTTTATTTCAGACGTATTCAGGATTCGATGAAGGGAGTGCAGGGCTTTCAAATGCTTACGTACAGTATTGATCCGGACCGGGACAGCCTGACAATTCTGAAAGACTGGGCGGCTGCCTGGAATGCAGATCCTTCTGTCTGGCACTTTGTCCGGGGAGATCGCTACACTACGCACCAGATAATTCTTGGCGAGTATTTTGGCAAGATTAAATATGCCGAAGGCAATCTGAAATACATGAAACCCGATGAGAAGGTGGTGCTCATTGGCCGGGATGGTCTGGTAAGAGGTTATTATGCCTTGTACAATGAAGAGGATATGATGGAACTGCTGAGCGCCATACGTGAAGCACTCGATACAGCGAAGAATCAATAAGAAATATTATCATGACAGACGGGCGGGAAGTGAATGAAAAGCTAAAAGGACTGAGCATCGCGATTATCGCATTGTCAGTACTGATCCCTCTTGTGGTAGCTGTACTCCTTTTTACACCCGGGCTGAATGTCGACCCCGGCTTTGATATACGGATCCTTCCGAAATTTCACGCCATCCTCAACAGCATCACTGCGGTGCTGCTTCTCTTTGGACTCTACTTTATTAAGAAAGGCAAAAGGGCTGCTCACAAGACGGTAATGCTTTTCGCATTGCTTTGTTCTGTGATCTTTCTGGTCTCTTATGTGACTTATCACAGCCTGGCCGACCCGACAAGTTTTGGCGGTGAGGGCATATGGAAATCGATTTATTACTTCATCCTCCTGACACACATACTGCTGGCAGCGATCATTGTTCCCTTTGTGCTTTTTACTTTCATGTATGCGTTGAGCAGCCGCTTTGCCCGTCACCGGAAGATTGCCCGTATTACCTGGCCCCTCTGGTTCTATGTGGCAGTGACGGGTGTTTTGGTGTATCTGATGATTTCTCCTTATTATAGCTGAAGAATCAAACTAAACCGGAATAAAAAAAGTTATTGAAGCCACTATGAAGACGCTCCGATCTTTCTTTTTGACACTCTTGATGCTTTCTTTTCCTCTATGGAGTCAGGCACAATGTGTTATGTGCAAGGCGGCAGCCGAAAGTTCGCTGGTGGATGGGAAATCAGGAATAGCGATCGGAATCAATGACGGCATCTTCTACCTGGCGGCCTTTCCGTATATCATCATTTTTACCCTCATCTACCTCTACCTGAAACGGCAGGAAAAGTTGAAGTCCGGGGAAGCGGTCTAACCCTCAAAGTATTTGAACTTCTTTCTGAGGACTTCCTTGTCCTTGTTAAAATATTTACTTTCTTCCCGTATTCTTTGAATTTCTTCAGCTTTCTGTTGTTTTTCCTCTTCGCTCATGTGCAGGAATGACTGGCACTCTTCGCCACAGCATCCTTCGTATTTTTCTGCACATTCTTCGCATTGGATAAAGAGAACATGGCAGGCTTCATTGCGGCAGTTGCTGTGTTTGTCGGCAGCTTTGCCGCACTGATAACAGTGACTGATCACATCATTGGAGATATGTTCTCCCAGGCGATTGTCAAATACAAAATTGCTGCCGAGGAAAGCATTGTCGAGCTGCTTGACCTTGATCTGCCGTGCGTAATCAATGATCCCTCCGTGCAATTGGTTTACATCTTTGAATCCGTGGTGCCTGAAATAGGCGCTGGCTTTCTCACAACGGATGCCGCCTGTGCAGTAGAGTATGATCTTCTTGTCACGGGCATCTTTTAGTTTTTCTACCATCTCGGGCAGCACCTCTCTGAAAGTTACTCCTTCCGGACGAACAGCCCGCTCGAAGTGGCCGATCTCAAATTCATAATAATTGCGCATGTCCACCACAATGGTATCGGGGTCGGCAATGGCCTCGTTGAATCGGTCGGCATCCAGATGATTGCCCACATTACTCACATCATAGGCATCGTCATCAAGGCCTTCGTTGACCAGCTTGGGCCTCACTTTTATGCTGAGTTTGTAAAATGACTTGCCGTCATCCTCAACGGCAATTTTAAAGGGCACATCTCTGAAAACGGCATGTGAATCCACGGTTTTTCGGAAAGCATCGAGATGATGATGCGGCACACTGAGCTGGGCATTGATGCCTTCACGTGCTACGTAAATTCTACCCAGAACCTGAAGCCGGTCCCACTGAAGGTAGAGCTCGTCACGAAGGGCTTCCGGGTTGCTCAGGCGGACATAACGGTAGAAAGAAAGAGTGGTGCGCTGAAATGGCTCCTGCATGAGGCGCTCTTTCAGAATCTTGCGGTCCAGTTTGTTATAGAGTTGCATCTTTTCGGGGCGTTTGAATCCGGTGGGTAAAGTTACTGATATTCCGATTTTCCCGCTCAGGCATCGTAGTCTACGACTACCTTGTGGGTCAGGGGATGGCTTTGGCAGGTAAGGATATAGCCTTCGTCTATCTCTTCATCGGTGAGGGCTTCCCGCTCATCCATCTCTACCCGGCCTTCGCGCAGCAGTGCCCGGCAGGTCGTGCAAACACCCATTTGACAGGCATAGGGCGGATCGATATTGTTTTCTATGGCTGCTTCCAGCAGGGTATCTTTTTTCTGTACCTCAATTTCGTATTGATTCCCGTCCAGAATGATGACCGCTTCGGCAGGGAATATTTCTTCAGGCAGATCTTCATGTCCGCTTTCTTCGTCAGCAGGAAGCGAAGCTGTAAACCGCTCTATATGTATATGGCTTTTTTCGACTTCCAGCAAGGCGAGAGCGGCTTCCACTTCATCCATCATCGGGCCGGGCCCGCAGATATAATGACTTCCCGCTTCAATTTCTCCGGGCGATGCGTATTTCCTGAGCAGGGTCGTGGTGGCTTCGCGGTTGAGCATGCCAAGGTGCCACTCTTCCTCTTCGCTGAGCGAACCGTTCTCGAGCACATGGATCAGCTTCATCCGGTCGGGAAAGCGCTGGGCCCATTCTTTCAGTTCTTCGTAGAAAATGATGGAACCCGGACTGTGGTTGCCATAAAACAAGGTGACCCGGCTTTCTTTTTCGACTACCAGCACAGATTTCAAAATACTGATTACGGGAGTGATTCCGCTTCCCCCGGCATAGAGAAAATAGTCATCGCGATGCTCTACCGAAATGGGTGGTGTGAAATTGCCCATCGGAGGGAGAACTTCAATGATCATCCCGGGGCGTGCATGGTCGTTCAGATAATTGGATACTTTGCCGCCCTCTACCCGCTTCACCGTGACTTTTGGGTCCTTATCTGTGAAAGGGCAGCTCGCCAGACTGTAAGCTCTGCGATATCGCTCTCCGTCAATATAAAGTTGCAGGGTGAGGTATTGTCCCGCTTTGTATTGATACAAATCACGTATATCCGGAGGCAGTTCAAAGAGGATGGAGATTGCTTCGCGGGTCTCTTTTACTACCTCTTTCACTTTTAAGGGATGAAATTTTAACGCCATGGACTTCTGTTTCTTTGCTCTTTTTTGCAATAGGATTTAATGCGGATTATTCCGTTTGCTGCGAAGTTAAAAGAATGCATCGTTACAAAAAACCGAGTTCGAGTTTGGCCTCTTCACTCATCATAGACATTTCCCAGGGAGGATCGAAGGTCAGCTCGATTTCTACTTCCTTCACGCCCTCTATGCGCTCAATTTTTTCTTTGATTTCATTGGGAAGAATCTCCGCAGCCGGACAATTGGGAGCCGTAAGGGTCATCAGGACTTTGACCTTGTTGTCGGGGCTCACTTTGACTTCGTAGATTAGTCCCAGATCGTAAATATTGACCGGAATTTCAGGGTCAAAGATGGTTCGGATGACATCCATCACATCATTCTGTATCTCAATAAATGAGCGTTCTGTGCGTATATCTTTTTTTTCAATGCTCATCTTCTGCATTCTTCTTTTTGGCTAAATATTTTTCCGCATCGTCTTTCATTCGTTTCAGCATGGCATTCAATCCGTTGTTGCGCTGTTCGCTCAGCAGTGTCCGCAGATTGATTCGGTCGATAAAACCAAGATCCGCAGCGAGCACCTCTTCGGGTTTTCGCCCCGAGAGCACCCGGATCAGTAAGGAGATTATGCCTTTGGTGATGACCGTATTGCTGTCTGCCTCATAACGTACCAGGCCGTCTTCAAAATCGGAGTAAAGGTACACGGTGCTTTGGCATCCTTTTACAATATTCTCCTCTTTTTTATGTGCTTCGGGCATGGGGGACAACTGCCTGCCCAGGTCTATGAGGTATTCATACTTCATCATCGGGTCGTCAAAGAGGGAAAACTCTTCAATGATCTCTTCTTCTATGTCTTTTATCTCCGGCATGCAATCCTTGGTGTTTGACTTTAATAACTAAGGAAAAAATTCTTATTTGGAATGGTTCAATATAATGCTTCTTTTTCCCAATGGCTCAGATTGCCTCGATACCAACGATATAATAAATGGACAGGGTGACTGCTATCCAAAGTATGAAACTCAGGAGGAGCCCGGTGCGTGCGAAATCGCGAAAACGGTATTGACCTACTCCGTAAATCATGGTGTTGGTTTGATATCCGAGTGGTGTGATGAAGCTGGCCGAGGCGGCAAAAGTGACGGCAAGCAAGAGGGGGAGCGGCTGAATACCGAGGCTTTGCGCTGCCACAATGGCGATGGGTGCCATCAGGGCGGCCGTGGCGTTGTTTGACATGAATTCGGTGAAGAGGTTGGTCATGAAGTAAAACCCGCCAATTATGGCCAGAAAGCCGTAGGGCCCGAGGCCGTGTATGAGCTGTCCGGCTGCAAGATCCGAAAGGCCGCTGTTTTCCATGGCTTTCCCGATGCTCAGGGCGCCAGCGAGCAGGAAAATAATCTTCCAGTCAATGGCCAGATAGGTATCCTTGCTGCTTATACAGCCGGTGAGCACCAGAAACACCGAGCCGGCCATGGCTCCGATGGGAATGGGCAGGATGCGCAGGGCCGCCAGTGTGACTACGGTGGCAATGGTTCCCAGCACCAGTGCGAAGTTGCGGGGTTTGAATTCGCTGATGCCTTCTTCGGAAAGCATCACAAAGGGGCTTTCCTGTCTCGATTGCATGCGTTTGAACTTGGGCAGGCGGTGTGCTTTTACTTCTACCAGGATGATGTCACCGGCTTTCAGCTTAATGTCGTTCAGCTTTTCGTGGCGAATCTCGTTTCGGTGCTGAATGGCCAGCGGAACCGCACGATATTTCCTTTTGAATTCCAGTTCATTGAGGGTTTGCCCCTCAAACTCGGAGTTGGCCGTGATGACCAGTTCTATCATCACCGTATCCGAGCGGACTTTTTGGTCTTCCTCACTCTGCTCATCACCGGTTGACAATATCTGCACCTTGATCCGGTCTTTTATCTTTCTGATTTCATTCAGGTCGCAGCGCACACGCAGGCGGTCGTTGGCCTGAAGTACAAAGTCGACCGGTGGAACGATAAACCGGTCTTCGCCCCGGGTCACTTCAATGATCTCCAGGTCCAGTTGCTGCAGCAGGGGCGCATCCATCAGGCGTTTGCCCACGTTGGGCGAATTGGGCAGCAGGATGATATCGGCCAGGTAATCGCCAATGCGGTAACGCGACTCCGAATCGCTCTTCCCCTCGCGGTCGGGCAGAAGGCGTATACCAATGAACATCATGTAGGCGATGCCGATAATAAAAATGATGATACCCACCGGAGCCAGCTGAAAAATGCCGAAAGGCTCCAGGCCGTGGTCTTCGGCAATGCCACTGACCAGAATATTGGTTGAGGTGCCGATGAGGGTGCAGGTTCCACCAAAAATGGATGCAAAAGAAAGCGGAATGAGCAGCTTCGAGACACTGATATTGGCATCTTTGGCCGCTTTGACGATGAGCGGGATGAAAATGGCTACCACCGGTGTGTTGTTGATGAAGGCAGAGATAATTCCCACGGTCAGCATCATGCTGAGAAGGCCGAGCTTGTAGTTCTTCCGGAAAATATTGGCAAGCGGTACTCCGATCAGATCGATGGCCCCGGTCTTGAAAAGTGCGGCACTCAGCACGAACATACCCGCCACCGTGATCGTAGCCGGATTGCTGAATCCGGCCAGCCCTTCACCGGGTGTGATAATTCCCGCAATGACAAGCAGGATCATAACCCCCAGAGCGACCACATCCACCGAAAAACGCTCGCTGATGAACAGGACAACGGCCAGCAGGAGGATGATACTTACAATTATGGCTTCGGCTCCCATGTACAATAATTCAGGAAGCAAATATGCACAATTTTTATTATTAATCTACTGAATTGATAGACTAATAATTTTTCACCTGCTTTCTTCTTAGTTTGGAGAGAGGAGCAAGGTATAGCTGAGCACGAGTGTATGCCTTTGAAGCGGAGGGTTGTTGCCGAAGTTGCGATATACATGCATATACTCTGCAGCCAGTTCTTTTCCTTTGGCCAGGCTCAGGTCGAGGCCGGTTCTCAAACGATTTTCTTCGGCATTGATGAAGAGACCGGGGCTGTGTTTTACAAAGAATTCATCGCTCACAATAAAGCGCAATTTCTGATTCAGGGGCATCTTCAACCGTATTCGGATTCGCCCTCTTTCTGTCCGGTTGTAGCGGTTCAGGCCGGGATTTGTCCCTTGCCTTTGCATCAATCGCTCTTCCAGTCGCAGCCTCGAAGCGATTTCGAGGCGATGGATTCGAACTTTGTAGTTCAGCTCGATGTGGGGCCTGAATTCGGAGTTCCAAAACTCGACCTTCTCATCGGGCACAGAGGGTGAGCTATGCAGGAAGTAGGCCATGCCGGCTCCGGCCGAAAAGCGGGAACCGATTTTCCGCAGAACGGTCAGCCGGGGGAGCAGAAGGGCATCCTGACGTAGAGGGCCTAGAAAAACGCGATTCTGAATTTCGGCACTGCCCGACCAATGGCCCTCTTTGTATTTTATTTTCAGACCGGTCCAGTTCATGTATTGCGTGCTGAGGGGATCGGAGCTTGTCTGCGAGAAGAGGGGAATAAGCGTCAAAGAGAAAAAAAGAAAAAGCACAGCGCCCATGGCCGGGCCTATATGTATCCGTATGCGATTTGTCAGAGCTGCCTTATTTTTTCCTGAGGGCATTTTCCAGTTTCTTTTCCCGCTCAATTATATTGGCGAGTGTACTGGCCTTCAATACCCTCACCGATTCATCCCGCACATCCTGAAACACATCCCGGATGCCACAAGTTTCTTCGTCCACACATTCTTCGCAGCGCTCGTAATATTGATAGGTTACACAGGGCAAAAAGGCGATGGCCCCGTCAAAAAGACGCATGATATCGGCCAGGCTCACTTCACCCGGATCTTTGTGCAAGTAATAGCCTCCGCCTTTTCCTTTTTTGCTGTTCAGTATGCCGGCATGTTTCAGTTCCAGCAAGATGGCCTCCAGAAACTTTTTCGGAATGTGTTCGTCTTCTGCGATCCGGCTAATGAGGATGGGTTTCTGTGCTTCCTGCCTGGCAAGGTAAACCAGTGCATTGATCGCATATTTCGCTCTTTTGGATAGCATCACTCAAAGATAATTAAGCCGCCCTGATAATTGAGCTGCGCGTTAAGATAAATCCTTTATGCCAGCTTTTGAATCCGCCTTCCGATCTCTATCCGCAGGTAGAGCAGCAAAAGAGAAGTGCAGGCAATACTCAGAAGCAGGGGCTCGCGAATCGAAAGAGAAGCGGATTCCGGTGAAAAAGATTCGAGCAGCGTGTCCAGTGAATGTCCGGCTCCCAGAAATGCCATCCATGCGAGCACGGCAGCAACCGAGATGAAGAGGAGCGCTTCTCTGAAATACATTCGTGCCAGCACCGAGGGTTTGTATCCGAGATGAATGAGCAGTCGCAGATTTCCGCTGATGTCGGAAATGGCAAGCTGTACGGTGGTGAGCACGATGGTGAAGGCAAAAAGGACGAAAAGCAAGCCTGTGAGCGAGGTGATGAGCAGGAGTGCCGATGCCAGCGTGCGAAAATTGCTGCTCATTGCTTTTTCCCGTCTGTAGTGGTAGCCCTGTTCGTTAAGAAACGAGAGCAACTGAGGATCACTTATATCTCGAACTCGTAGGATGAGCCTCGCAGGAGCCGGAGTGCCCCGTCCATACTTTTGATTGGCATAGAGCAGAAACGACTCGGGCACGGTGACCGAAGGAATGCGGTCGGAGAAAGCCAGAATGCGCGAGCGGAAGTGCCTGCTTTGGCCATTCCCGCTGATAATGACATCGAGGGTCCACTTTGAAAGCATCTCCTCCGATATCTGCGGAAGGCCGTACATGAGCGAAACATTGAAGTTGTACAGGTTCAGCCATTCGCGATTGATGATGACCGGAATAAAATCGCTTCCCTCTTTCCATCCCCATCCGGGCGGGATGGTATCCAGAAAGCGATCGGGAACCGACTCAAAAAAGAGATCGGTATAGATGGAAAGACGTTCGGCCAGGTTGGAAGAAATCCGGAAGCTGCTGTTGGAGAAGCTGCCCAGGTCGAGCACAAAGGGTTGCTCACTGATGTATTCAATCTCTTCTTCCGAAAATCCGCTTCGATATTTGCTGCCGAAACTCTGGATGGCATTGACGCCCTTGTTGATAATCAGATAGTAGTCCTGATTCTTTTCGGCATTCTCGAAGTAATTGTGAAAGCGCTGATAGCCGTCAGTAGAGATAAGTAAAATAAAGAGCCCCGCAAAGTAGGCAAGGGCTGCTATGAAGAGCCGGAAGCGATGGCGGCTTTGGCGAATAAGAGAAGATAGCGGACGCTTCATAGCTGCCATTTTTTGGAATAAGGAAAGAAATCATCGTCTTCGAGCTGCAGGCTGATGATACCTGCATTCCGGGCGGCTGCCTTTTCCGCAATCAGGCGGGCCGCTGCACGGGTCGCCTCCGCATCAAGGTGGCTAAAGGGCTCGTCAAGGATCAGCCATGTGAAGGGCTGGCAGAGTGCCCTTACGATGGCCACCCGCTGTTTTTCACCCTGCGAAAGCAGACGGCTCTCCCGCTCTGTCGTGTGGGCCGCTCCGAGTTGCTTGAGCATCTCATCAATTTCCGCATCCGAACAGCTTTTTTGAAGTGTGTTTTTAATTTCAATGTTCTCGCGGGCGTTGAGCTCCTCAAACAGGCGAAGGTCCTGGAAGACGATGGAAATCCCGCGCTGCCTCAGCCGGCTCCACTCACTGATATCCAGCGACTTGGCATGGCGGTCTCCGATGAAATAGGAACCTGCATAAGCCGTACTCAATCCGTAAAGTATCCGGGCGAGCGTGGTTTTCCCGCTGCCCGAGGGGGCCGAGATATGATAATGATGCCCTTTTTCAAAGTGCAATTCCCGGTACCAGATATCCGAAGACTGAAGGTCACGGTCTTTCAGATGTACGGGTACCAGCGTATGGAGGGTGAGCGTTTCGCAGTCCATTAAAAAATATCTTTGAAAGAGCTCATGGAAAGATTTTCGAAAAGAGCCGTAATCAGTTCTTCGAGGGCGTTCCGATCTTTTTCCTTCAGTTGCACTTCCAAGTCTGCCGAGAAAGGAAATTCATCGTTTTGCCCGGCACGCAATTCAAGAAACTGAACGGCTTTGAGTGCATTTCCCGTCATCAGGCGAATCATCCCTTCCATGTCCAGGCCACCCGAAGAAGCGCCAAGCAGGACCCGGCCTTTTTCATCTGCCCGGGCATACACGGGGTACTTTCGCATTTTACGCAGAAGTTCTTTGGGTATGGCTGGGCTTTCCCGCGGGGCTTTCAGCCTTTCGTGCAGGTACGATGGATCATTGCTCATGAATAGCGTTTTCCCTTTTGTCGCGAGGTAGAGCGGCTGGCGACTGCCGCGGAAAAGATAGAGATGGCCGCTTTCCTCAAGGTACGCATCCGTTTTCAGCAAATGCTCCACTTCGTTTCCATTGTTCAGTGAGATGGCAATATGCCAGCGCGGAATGCTTTCTTCTTCCGGGCCGAAGAAGCTTTTTTTGCCCCCGGCAGTGGCAGCGAGCCGGCCGTTGACCGCCCAGACCGAGCGGCCGTCAAAAGAGGGCTCCATCCGCTCCATCAAATTTTTAAATAAAGATTGGTAGTATTCATCGTAGCCGCAGCTTTTCAGCACTTTTTCATAGTTTCCCATTGATCTTATGACTTGCTTATGGGCTTCGGGACGCAGGTGCAGGGAAATAAAAGAAGCGCCCTGACTAAAATCAAGTCCGCTCATCAACGCGGGTTCAAATTCCGCATCCAATGCCGATTTGTAAAAGTCGCGGAGGCGGGGACCTCCCGACTCGGTGTAATTGCCTCTTACGTAGCCATTGCCGAAATTCAGTGCACCGAGAATTTTCTTTCCGATCGGCAGCAACTCTGTTTTGCCTGCTTCGATTCCCCATTCCTCCGGCTCGATTTTCTCCTCTCCGGCCCAGAAGGAAATGTCATCCGCGCGGGCAAAATACGCTGCTATGTCGGGTTGGGCACGACCCAGGCT
>WFPF01000012.1 GCA_015487695.1 Chitinophagales bacterium | reverse complement strand
GGGTTGAAGAAACTCAATAAGAAACCCCTGCCCGGGATCAGGCAACTGATGCGCAGCGCACAACTCAGGCCACCCCTTAATATCAGCAATATTGTTTTCGGAATTGCTCCGCGCATCAATGCAGCCGGTCGCATGAGCGATGCAAAGGATGCGGTAGAACTGCTGATCGGAGAGAAAAGGGCAGACAATGAAGAGGGGGCCCGGCTGCTCAACAAACACAATGTGGAAAGAAGGGATCATGACAAGGCAATCACGGAAGAAGCGCTGCAGCAAATCAAGGAGGATAGGGAGTATGCCTTGCGAAAGTCTACAGTGGTCTATTCTCCCAACTGGCATAAGGGCGTTGTGGGCATTGTGGCTTCCCGTCTGATGGAGCGCCACTACCGTCCTACCATTGTATTGACAAAAAGCAATGAAATGATAGCGGGATCGGCACGCTCGGTGCGCAATTTTAATATTCATCATGCTTTGCGCGAGTGCAGCGATCTGCTTGAGAAATTCGGGGGACATAAATATGCCGCAGGAATGGAACTCCGCCCCGAAAACCTGGAAGCTTTTCGAAAGCGATTCGAGGAAGTTGTATCGGAGAGGATCACGGATGATGACCTGATTCCCGAGATTGCAGTAGAAGCTGAAATTCATTTCGAAGAGATAACTGCGTCTTTTTTTAAGATTCTTCGCCAGTTTGCGCCCTTTGGGCCCTCCAATCCCAACCCCGTTTTTCTGAGCAGAAGGGTCAAGGACAAGGGTTATGCACGGGTTGTGGGAGGGGAACATTTGAAATTGTCACTCACGCAGGGAGAACGGATCATGGAAGCCATCGCATTCAGGCAGCACGAGAAACTGCCCCTGGTAAGCAATGGGAAATATATCGACATTTGCTACTCGCTGGAAGAGAATGAATTTCAGGGAATGAAAAGCATACAACTAAATATCAAAGACATAAAGCCATCCGAATGAAAAATATCCTGCTCTTTGCGCTTCTTTCGTGGATACTGGCCCCCGTGCTGAAAGCGCAGTATCCTTATGTGACGCAATATTCAAAGAACTACTTCCTGGTCAATCCGGCCGCAGCGGGCCTCGACAGTTCGAGTCAACTGGTCATCTGGAATCGAAACAACTACTCGGGATCGCAACGGGTGGCTTTCAGCAGCCTTCAAATGGCCTATGCCACCCCCATTCAGGACAACAAAGCCGCACTGGCACTAAAGCTCAGCTACGATGCGAGTTTCTATTTTAGAAATGTGACCTCGGTCAGCGGAGCTTATGTCTATAATTTCCCATTTACTGAAAATACCGATGTACGGGTAGCAATGGGCATCGGTATTCATCGCATCAGCGACTCTGTCTATACCGGAACCCTGGCGGGAAATCTGGTGAACTACCTGCCATTTTATGATTTTGGAATGCTTTTCAATCTCGAGCATTTTGTGTTTGGAATGTCGGCTTTTTCCGCCAACAGCCCCCGCTCGCAGGACCCGCTTCGAAGCGTCTATGTAAACAGGGTCATCAGTGTGATGGCCAAATACAAGTATCAATACAGCGATCTGATTCTGCTTATGCCGTCTATTTTCATCCGCAATGACGGATATCGCGGATCGATTTCACTGGAAGCCAAGGCCGAAGCCGAATTATGGAATACTTTTCTGCTGGGTGTCGGCTACCGTTTTACCCGCTTCGGGCAGTTGAGGGTCAACCCTCCCTACGGCTATCCGGTCATACGCCTGCCGGATTATGTCACTATCGAAGTGGGAGGCTATTTCAGCGATCTGATGTATTTTGTGATCTCATATGATGCACCTGTGAATACCAATGTCTATGGAGCACCTTCCTTAATTGAAGGCACCATCGGCCTGGGACTCTAAAGAATGAATGATGCAACTTGAAGCAAAGAAGCTGGTAAAAATTTACAAAAAGCGGAAAGTGGTGGACGATGTGTCGCTGCATCTGGGGCAGGGGGAGGTAGTAGGTCTGCTCGGGCCCAACGGAGCCGGAAAGACAACCACTTTTTATATGATCGTAGGCCTTGTAAGGCCGGAGGTCGGGCAAATATTTCTTGACGAAGCGGAAATCACACGGCTGCCCATGTACAAAAGAGCACAGCAGGGCATCGGCTATCTGCCGCAGGAGGCATCGGTATTCAGAAAATTAAGTGTGGAAGATAATATCAGGGCGGTATTGGAATTTACTCCTCACTCCAAAGAAGAGCAGCGTCAGAAACTGGAACAACTCCTGAATGAATTCGGCCTCGGGAAAATCAGAAAAAGCAAAGGCGACACCCTCTCGGGCGGAGAGCGCAGACGTACTGAAATAGCACGGGCTTTGGCCACAGACCCCAAGTTTATACTGCTGGATGAGCCCTTTGCCGGAATTGATCCCATTGCCGTGGAAGACATACAGGAGATCATTGCCCGCCTAAAGAAAAAAAATATAGGTATTCTCATTACCGATCACAATGTGCAGGAAACCCTGAGCATAACCGACCGCTCCTATCTGCTGTATCAGGGCCGTATCCTCAAATCGGGCACATCCGAAGAATTGTCGGAAGACGAAGAGGTACGAAGGCTGTATCTGGGTAAATTCTTTAAACTGAGAAAAAAGAAATTCTTTGACGAAGAAAAAGAATAAGGAAAGCAGAAAATCAACAGCTGACATGAGGGAAGCCGGCCATCTCCGGCCTGCATGGGCGGCTATTGCCTATCGTGCGATTTTGCTGATCCTGCCATTTTTACTCTATGCCAATACCCTGCATCATCAATATGCACTGGATGATGATATTGTAATCAGGAAGAATGAATTTGTACAGCAGGGCGCTTCGGGCATTTATGACCTCTTTGCACAGGAGACTTTCACCGGCTTCTTCGGAAAGAAGAAGGACCTGGTGGCGGGCGGGCGTTACCGGCCTCTTTCGCTGGTGACTTTTGCCCTTGAGCACGAGTTTTTTGGCGACCGGCCGGCACTGAGCCATTTTATCAATATCCTGCTCTATGCGATTACGGCCCTGCTCATCTTCATCCTGCTCAATCAACTCTTGTTAAAAAGCGAATACTGGAGTTCATGGGCTCCGGCACTGCCATTTCTGGCTGCTCTGCTCTGGCTCGTTCATCCCATTCACACGGAGGTGGTGGCCAATATCAAGGGCCGCGATGAGATTATGGCCATGCTCTTCTCGATGCTGGCCACTCTTTCCTATCTGCGCTTCTACGATGCCGGAAAAACAAAGTGGATGCTTCTTTCTCTCTTTTCTCTTCTTCTGGCCATGCTTTCCAAAGAAAATGCTTTCACTTTTGTGCTGGTCATTCCTCTGGCTATCTGGTATTTCAGAAAACCTTCCTTCAAAACTTTCTTGCGCGACATATCATTGCTGCTTATACCGGCAGCACTGGTGCTCCTGCTTCGCTATCAGGCGCTCCATGGCCTGGAACTATCGGGTGAATCGGTGAACGAACTGATGAACAACCCCTTCGTGGATGCCGGATTTGCACGCAAATATGCCACGATCATTTTCACCCTGGGCAAATACCTGCAATTGCTTCTGCTTCCGCTCACCCTCACCCACGATTATTACCCCTATCATATCTCGCTTAAAACTTTTTCTCATCCTTATGTGATTGCCAGTGCATTGATTTATCTGGCCATGATTCTTTATGCACTGTTTACTTTTCTCCGCAAACCCAATATCCCGGGATTTGCCGTAGCCTTTTACCTGATCACGCTTTCGGTGGTGGCCAATATCTTCTTTCCTGTCGGGACCTTCATGGCCGAGCGTTTGGTGTTCATGCCTTCCCTGGGCATCATGCTTCTTTTTGCGTGGGGCATTATGAAATTGGGCATGGTGATTTCCAAAACAGGACACCTGCCCGGGCGGGAAGCATTCTGGAAGTGGATGCTTGAGAAGAACAAGGTCGGTCTGCTCATTCTGCTGGTCATGCTGGCAGGATATTCTTTTAAAACGGTAGATCGCAATCCGGTGTGGAAGAACAATGAAACACTCTTTTTATCGGATATCCGCATTTCGAAAAACAGTGCTAAAATGAACAATGCAGCTGCCGGAATGCTCTACGATATGAGTCAGCGGGAAAATATTTCGCCCGAGCAGAAAAGGAGTTATCTCGCGCGCGCAAAGGCTTATGCAGAGAAGGCGGTTGAGATTCACCCGGGCTATCATGCCGCCTGGCAAACCCTTGGCAATATTTATTATTTCCTTGACCATGACATTGATAAGGCCTTGCGGGCCTATGAAAAAGCCGGCACTGCTGAAGCTTACCGAAATATGCTGGCCATCGGACAGCGGGCTATGAAAAAAGGAGATTATGCAGGGGCGGAGAAGTGCTTTGGAATGTATATCTCAAAAAAGCCGAATCACAGCATTGGCTATCTCGAACTGGCAGATGTGTATTTAAAAGCGGGAGAGGCAAAAACCGCCATACGCGTCCTCGAAGATGCGCTCACCAAGTTTAAAAACAACAGTGAAATATTGAATAAATTGGGATTGGTATACGGCCAGGGCCTCGAAGATTTTGAAAGGGCTATCCGCTATTTTGAGCTGGCTTTGGAAGCAAATCCCGATAATGCCGAAGCCATGGAGAATATGGGAGTAGCCTATGGATTTTTGGGTGAAAACGAGAAGTCTATCGGCTTCTTTAAACAAGCATTGAAATATAAAAAAAATGACTACCGGCTCTATCAGAACATTGCCAATGCTTACTTTCGGCTGGGCGAGGTGAAAAAAGCAAAGGAATATGTGATCAAAGCCGAACAATATGCCCGGCAAAAAAATACAGAAGAACAATGAAGTTTGTCAATTCGATCATGGGATGGTTTCTGAAGCTGCGAATACCGCAGATTGAGCACTTTATGAAGGAACCGCTTGAAGTGCAAAATGATATTTTTTCGAAGTTGATTGAGTCGGCAAGCGAAACAGAGTGGGGCATTTTGCATGATTACAAAAAGATAAAAAGCATAGCCGATTATAAGGAACGCGTTCCGATCAGCAGCTACGATGACCTGAAGCCCTATGTCGATCGTATCATGAAAGGTGATCAGAATGTCTTGTGGCCATCGGAGATCACGTGGTTTGCCAAATCATCGGGCACCACGGCCGATCGGTCAAAGTTTATTCCGGTTTCGAGCGAAGCCCTGGAGGACTGCCATTTCAAAGCGGGACGCGATGTCATGGCACTTTATTTTCAGCAGTATCCTGATACCAAGGTTTTCTCGGGGCGCGGCATCATAATGGGGGGGAGTTCACAGATCAATAATCTGAATAAGAAAGCCCGCTATGGCGATGTGTCGGCCGTGCTGATGCAGAATATGCCCTTGCTGGCGCAAATGATCAAGACCCCCAAGCTGAAAACCGCTCTGCTCGAAGACTATGAAGAAAAGATTGAACGAATTGCCCGCGAAACCCTGCATAAGAATGTGACTCACATCGTAGGAGTGCCCACATGGACCGTGGTGCTTATCAAACGGCTCTTCGAAATAACAGGCAAGGACAACCTGGCCGACATATGGCCCAATCTGGAACTCTATATTCATGGCGGAGTGAGTTTTACGCCTTATCGCGACCTCTTCAGGCAGCTTATTCGCAAAGACGATATGCACTATATGGAGACCTACAATGCCTCCGAGGGTTTCTTCGGTATACAGAATGAACCCGATAAATCGGACATGCTGCTCATGCTGGATTATGGCATATTTTACGAATTTCTGCCCATGGAAGAACTGGGCAAAGAACATCCCAGGACCCTGCAACTGGATGAGGTGGAACTGGGAAAGAACTATGCACTGGTTATCTCGACCAATGCCGGGCTGTGGCGTTATCTGATCGGAGATACAATCCGTTTTACCAGCCGCTATCCGTTTAAAATCAAAATATCGGGTCGTACGAAGCAGTTTATCAATGCGTTTGGCGAAGAGTTGATTGTTGACAATGCGGACGCGGCTCTGCGCGAAACATGTGCAGCCCTGCAGTGTGTGGTGAGAGATTATACTGCCGGCCCGGTCTATTTTGATGAGGATGTCGGTGAAGGCAAGGGCGGGCACGAATGGATCATAGAGTTTGAGAAGGAACCTGCCGGGCGGGAGGAGTTTATTGAGATGCTCGACCAAAAACTACGAGAAGTTAACAGCGACTACGATGCCAAACGCCAGCACGACCTGGCGCTCTTGCGTCCCATTGTACATTTTGCTCCGGATGGCACCTTTTATAATTGGATGAAGAAAAGAGGCAAACTTGGCGGGCAGCACAAAGTGCCCCGTCTGGCCAATGATCGCCAATATCTTGAAGACATACTTTCCATGCTCGACCACTCCGGCTAGGGCTTGGTCAGCCCGAGCTGAATAGCTGCTTTCTGTGCAGCTGCCTGCTCCGCCTGCTTCTTGTTGTGCCGGCTGGCTTTTCCTATTCGTTTCCCGTCAATGTAGAGTTCGGAAGAGAATTTTTTCCGGTTCTTCCCGATCTGTTCTTCACTGGTCTTAAACTCAAAAGGCAGATTTTGCTGTTGGCAAAACTGAATGATTGCGCTTTTAAAGTTCACCATCGTGTCTTCCAACTCATTGATGTTGAAATGGATATACAGGATCTTGTCGTAGATGATTTTGCGGGTTCTTTTGTAGCCCAGGTCAAGATATAAGGCCCCGAGCAGGGCCTCAAAGGCATTGCCCAGCGAGCTGCTTCGTTTCAGCCGGTCTTCCGAGAGCTTGCTCTCAAGAAACTGATCGATGCCCAGCTTACGGGCCAGAATATTGCTTTGCTGGCGGCTTACAATTTTGGAGCGCATCTCACTCAGAAAGCCTTCATCGCGGTAGGGATAGCGTTTGTAGAGGTATTCGCTAACGACCAGGTCAAAAACCGAATCGCCCAGCAGTTCCAGACGTTCGTTGTTCCGCCCCACTTCAGCATGCTTCGAACTGTGGGTAAAGGCTGTTTTGTAGATATTTAAATGAATGGGGGTGATGCCGATTACCGTCCTGAGTTTATTTACAAATGGCTTATCAGGTGACAAGTATTTATTGTAAAACTGACGGAATAAAGCAAACAACTATTCTTCAAATTTTTTAACGATGAGTGAGGCATTGTGTCCTCCAAAGCCAAAGGTATTGCTCAGTGCGGCACGCACCGCTCTTTTCTGGGGCTCGTTGAAGGTAAAGTTCAACCCCTCGGGGAATGCCGGATCATCCGTAAAGTGGTTGATCGTAGGCGGAATGATGCCTTCTCTGACGGCAAATATACAGGCAATCAGCTCGATGCCTCCGGCTGCTCCCAGTGTGTGTCCGGTCATCGACTTGGTCGAGGAAATGTTGAGATTGAAGACATGGTCACCATATACCTTCATGATAGCTTTCACCTCGGCCAGGTCACCCAACGGGGTAGATGTGCCGTGTACATTGATGTAATCAATGTCTTCCGGGTTCATCTCGGCATCGGAGAGGGCGTTTTTGATCACATTGATAGCGCCCAGCCCTTCCGGGTGAGGTGCGGTAATGTGATAGGCATCAGCCGACATGCCGCCACCGACTATTTCTGCGTATATCTTTGCTCCGCGGGCTTTGGCGTATTCATACTCTTCGAAAACCAGGGATCCCCCTCCTTCGCCCAAAACAAAGCCGTCACGGTCTTTGTCAAAGGGACGCGAAGCTGTTTCGGGCGAGTCGTTGCGCTCACTCAGGGCCTTCATCGAGTTGAAACCACCCACACCCCCCTGTGTGATAGTGGACTCGGCTCCTCCCGTGATGATGGCATCGGCTTTGCCCATGCGGATATAATTAAAAGCATCAATCATGGCATGGCTTGACGAGGCACAGGCCGAAACCGTGGCATAGTTGATACCTCTGAAACCATGACGGATGGATATCTGTCCGGCTGCAATGTCCAGAATCATCTTCGGAATGAAAAAGGGGCTGAACCGGGGCGTACCGTCTCCGTTGGCAAATTCAATGATTTCATCCTCGAAAGTACGAATGCCACCGATGCCTGAAGCATAGATCACACCGATGCGATCGGGATTGTATGCCGAGTCTTTTAATCCCGAGTCAGCAATGGCTTCATCGGTCGAAACCAATGCAAACTGGGCAAAGCGGTCAAGTCTTCTGGCTTCTTTGCGACCCAGCAATTCATTGGCATCAAAGTCTTTCACCTCACAGGCAAACTTTGTTTTAAACTTTTCAGGATTAAACAAAGTAATGCGCCCGGCTCCGCTCTTTCCTGCCAGCAGGGCATTCCAGAACTCAGGAGCCGAATTGCCTATGGGTGTGATTGCACCGATGCCGGTAACAACAACCCGTTTCAAATCCATGAGTGATCTATTTTACGTTTTCCTCGAGGTACTTGATGGCCTCGCCTACCGTAGTGATTCCTTCGGCTTGTTCATCAGGAATGGAGATGTTGAATTCTTTCTCAAATTCCATGATCAGTTCAACAGTATCCAACGAATCAGCACCTAGATCATTGGTAAAACTTGCTTCCGGGGTCACTTCACTTTCGTCAACGCCTAATTTGTCTACAATGATCTTTTTAACTCTTGATGCTATATCAGCCATAACTAAAGGGTTTAGATTTTAAAATGATGCTGCAAAGTAAATTATTTCAAATTGCAAAAGCAAAATTACGGATAAAATTTTAACCTTATCTAAATTGTTACATCCGGTCCTTATCCTCTTCCTTTGTTTAATTTTATCGCGGATTATGGCCAAATACAAACTTGACATCCCGCTTCAAACCGATTTTCAGCTGATTGGGATTGTTACGCCTTTGCCGGCATACCGGGTGGCATACTTCATTAACAAGGAGTTGGGGCTCCGCCTGAAGCGCAAAGATGACTGGGTGCTTGAGTTTGGCAAGCGCAATGAGAAATATCGTTTCCCCCTCTTTTGCGATTATCTTGAAATTGATAAGCTGAATATTTATTTCCTGGGCAACAAGGCCGTTAACACCGGCAACCCGCTTCTAGCCGAACATCGCTATCTCGACTTCCTTCTTATGCTGAAAGGAGTGGAAGGAAGCTATTTCAGCCTGACCTATTTTGAAATACTGGCAGCATTTACGCACTTCCAAACGACTGTGAAAATTGATGTCGACAAACTCTCTTCAATAGAAAATATTATTATCGATGATGAAATTATACAACAGGACTAAGATCATAGCCACCCTGGGGCCTTCCAGCAGCAGCAAAGAAGCCCTTGTCGCCTTGATCAGATCGGGCGTCAATGTGTTCCGGCTCAACTTTTCGCATGGGAATCACAACGACAAGGAATCGCTCATTTCGCTCATTCATGAAGTAAATGACGAGCTGAAAAGCAATGTCGCGATTATTGCCGACTTGCAGGGTCCCAAGATTCGTCTGGGGCGTATCGAAGGCGATTTTTTCGACATTCAGGCAGGCGAAAGACTGAGAATCACGACAGATAAACTGACGGGCAACCGAGAGCGTGTTTATATCAGCTACCCGCAGTTTCCGGCCGATGTAAAGGCCGGTGATAAAATCCTGATAGATGACGGCAAGCTTGAAATGCTGGTCATTGAAAGCGATGGAAAGAAGGAGGTATGGGTCGAGGCGCTGCAGGACGGCCGTATTTCGAGCAACAAAGGGGTTAATCTTCCCGATACGGAGGTGTCCCTTCCCTCGCTTACGGAAAAGGATCTCGAGGACCTTAAGTTTATCCTTACTCAGGAGGTTGACTGGATAGCCCTCTCCTTTGTGCGCAAAGCCGAGGACATTGTGGATATCAAGAAAAAGATCGCCCGGGCCTTGCCGGATCTTGATGAAATCATGCACCCCAAGATTATTGCCAAGATTGAAAAGCCTCAGGCAGTAAAAAATATTGAAGATATTCTGAATGTAACCGATGCCATCATGATTGCCAGAGGCGACCTGGGTGTGGAAATGCCGATGGAAGAGGTTCCGAAGATTCAAAAGCAGATCGTAAAGAAATGTATTAAGCATGCCAAGCCGGTCATCATTGCCACACAAATGATGGAAAGCATGATCAGCAGTCCCAAACCGACCCGGGCCGAGGTAGCGGATGTGGCCAATGCCATTTATGACGGCTCGGATGCCGTCATGCTGAGTGCGGAGACGGCCGTGGGTAAATATCCCAATGAAGTGGTGGAAATGATGAGGCGAATTATCAAGGAGGTGGAGGACGACCAGTCTATCTACAACAAACACCTGGAACCCAACCCTGCTTCCCCCACCTATTTGTCGGATGCCATTTGTTACAATGCCGGAGAACTGGCTACGCGCGTGGGGGCATATGCAATTATCGGTATGACCCGCCGCGGTTATACGGCTTATATGGTATCCAGCTTCAGACCCAGCTCACGCATATTTGTATTTACAGACAACAAGCGACTTTTAAACCGCCTCAGCATGGTGTGGGGTGTAAAGGCCAGTTATTATGACGGGCTGGTGGGAACGGACGAGACCATCCAGGAAGTACACCAGTTGATGAAAGAGAAAGGATTCCTTCATCCCGGTGACATTACGGTAAATATGGCCAGTATGCCGCTGCACAGGCAGGGCCGAACCAATATGATAAAACTGTCGAAAATCGTATAAGATGACCCGTATAAATGTGCCTATGCTGGCCAAAATATGTGAAACACCCGGAG
>WFPF01000011.1 GCA_015487695.1 Chitinophagales bacterium | reverse complement strand
TGCTAACATTCCGGCAATCAGGCTAAAGAGCGCGATTTAAAATGATTAGCAAGAAGGGGGTAATGAGGGAGGAGCCGCAATTTACGGATTAATTGCGATTCGCTGACAAGGCCAGCGTGAAGCTGAGATATACTTTCCCGGTCAGTGCTGACTGACGGCTACGGAGGTGGTCGCATCCGACCGGACGGGTGTGCAGAAGGAATAGAGAGGTACTATTAAGCGGCTTTCTGAAGCCTGACAAAATCATGTCATTCAAAAGGCATGATATACTTAAATTTAATTTCATGCGTTTTTAAACCATTCAGAAAAGCTTTCAGTCCAACCCTGACCTATGAAACAAGTAATCCTGATTGCCCTCATTCCTGTGCTCTTTCTTTCCTGCAAAACGGAAATCACACAGGAGATCCATAAAAACATTGTGGTAGATGGAAATCAGGTGCCCGATTACTCGGGTGTATCCACGCTCCAGGTAGAAAACTACGTCAACAAACTTTATATCGACCTTATCGGTGAAGAACCTACGGCCGCTGAGCTGGACCAAAAAGTGGCATTGCTTAAGAATAGCGACCTCTCAGCCGAGAGCCGAGAGATAATCATTGATGAATTGCTGGCCAGTGACAAGTACTACAAGCAGCTTTTCAATCAAACTTCCGCGGTGTATCTCAACGGCCTTTTGAAGAATGAAATCAGCGATCAGATTCTAAATTTTGCCTATATCCGCGAACAGTCGCTGATCAACGGAGATACACTGGTGGCCTATATTCTCGAGTATGAAATCGGCAAACTGGGTGAGTTGATCAGGGCCGATCAGGACCTCAAAGACGGAGTAATTACGCGGAATGAATTTTACGGCCGCTTTTGCCTGAATTATTTCTTTGATCAAATCAATATGGGAAGCGAAAATTTTGTGAAAGCCACCTTCGAAAATATGCTCGGTCGTTTCCCCACGGAATCGGAGCTGAGCAATGGCGAGGAAATGGTCAATGGTTTCGGAGGGCAGCTCTTGCTGCAGTCGGGCAACAGCAAACCGGACTTCGTGCAGATAGTAAGCAATTCACAGGAATTCTATAACCATTGGGTGGATCTCAATTACAATGGATTGATGGGGAGAAGCAGCACGGCTGCAGAGCTTGAAGATGCATTCCTCCTCCTGGCCAATGACGATTTTGCCGGGGTTTTAATCAGTATCCTTAAAAGCGATGAATATGCAGGTTTCTAAATATCTCTTCTTATTGCTGATTCCGCTGCTCTTTGCTACGTCCTGCAAAAAGACTATTGTCAAAGAAACAGTCTATGATGAGGTCATCTACCAACTGGACACGCTGCCGGTATACAGCTCCAATCTCGAAAAGAACAGGGAAAAATCGGACATACAGTTTATCTCCATTCTCTATGCCGATCTTTTTGGCAAAGCCATTGCCGGAAACATTACCGGAGAGTTGTCTGAACTGAAGCTTTCCTTTGGCGACAAGGTCATTCTCAACCAGATGGTGGTCAGCGCATTTATCAACGACCCCGATATCAAAATACCGGACAACCAGCAAATGCGGAACGACCCCGAAAAATTTGTTACGGATATCTATCGCAAGTTTTACCTCCGCAATCCGACTGCCTATGAGAAATACTACCTGGTGAAGCTCATCAATGAAGACCCGGGACTCACCGCGGAGCATTTCTATACGGCCTTTGCATTATCTAACGAATACAGTTTTTATTGATGAACAGAAGAAAATTCATAAAAAATGCGGGGCTGATCACAGCAGGAACGCTGGCAGCGCCCTACATCCTGCCTTCGGGAAGGCTCTTTGCCGCTACCGGGGCCCGGAAGGTGAATCACGTTGTATTCATCCTCTTTGCCGGAGGAATCCGAAACCAGGAATCGGTGAAGAAACAATACCTTGCCAACCAGGGTCTGGCCACCGAGGGCAATGTGATGCCGAACATGCTCAGCGGCCCTCAACCCGGAGCCAACCTGGTTTATCAGCCCTGGAATACAGTGCTGAACAAACCCCTGCAGGAGTCGGGAACCCTATTCCCGGAAATGAGATATAAACAAGGCCCTACCGGGCACTACAACGGACATACGGTGGCTATGACCGGTAATTACACGGAAACTGGCCTCAATCTCAACATCAACCCCGAATATCCTACGGTCTTCGAATATTACCGCAAGCACAGCGACCCGGCCCGCAGCGCACTGAATGCCTGGTGGATGAGTGAGGGCCTCGGACCCTATCCATCGCTGAACTACAGCCGCCACCCCGATTACGGGGCCCTCTATGGCGCCAACTATATGCGTCCGGCCACAACCATCGGCAGCCTCGGACAGGAATACCTTTCCACCGCCAAAGATTACCAGCCGGATGATGTCTCACGAATTAATATGTTGCGCAATTTCCTCGACAACAATTTCGAAAATCATGCAGGGCCCGTGTCGGGCATTGCCAACAACGATGAAGACCGCGAACGAATCCGCTCCTTTGTAAAAGGCCTGCTCAGCGGAAGCAACCCCATCGAATGGCCAACTCCCACAGGAGGTACGCAAGGCCTTACCGGTGACCTGATCAATATTGGTGCCGCCTGGAAAGTAATGGAAGCCTTTCAGCCCGAACTGATGGTGATCAACACTTTCAACCTGGATGTCTGCCACAGCAACTTCAGCCAGTACATAAATTTTCTTCACAGGGCCGACCACGGGGTTGGATGGCTCTGGAACAAGATACAAGGACCCGAAGGCGCTGCGCTCGGGCTGAAAGACGATACAGTGATGATATTGATGCCGGAACATGGAAGAAATTCAGATCCGAACAATGTAAATGACAACAACGGCCTGCGGGCTTATGACCATACCAGTGATGCCAATTCCCGGCAAATATTCAGTCTGATTGCCGGCCCTCCGGGTGTCATCAATCAAAAGCAGGTGATCGGCACGGGAAATGTGCCGGTAGGAGAGTCCATTGATATTATACCTACCATAGCCGAACTGCTTGGATTCCGTGACCAGATACCTTCGGGCATGTTGCCCGGCAGGGTATTGCATGAAGCCCTGGCCTAAACCGAAAGTGAAAATGAAGAAACTAAGCTTCCTGATATTACTCCTGAGCCTGGCCTTTCTGGCCGTTCAAAGCTCGTGCAATGAGCAGGTCATTAATGCCGATCTTCCCGATCTGCCCGAAAACCCGTATGACAGCATCAGTTATAACAATGATGGCAGCATCATTGTACAGGTCGATACCCATGGATTTCTGGGCTTGCACAACTATGTGCTGAAAACAAAATGCGGACAACCGGCCTGCCATGACGGAGCTTTCGAGCCGGACTTCCGGACTCCTTTGAGTTCTTACAGTACCACCGTGTATCATCCCGTGCTAAAAGAATACAATCAAGGACAATTTGAATATCGTGTTCTGCCCTACGACACGGCAGGCAGCTGGCTACATGAACGCATTACGACCGATGATCCCGTCCTGGGCCGCATGCCTCTCTACGACACGCTGGCGCAGTGGCAGATCGAGCTGATCAACAAGTGGATATTGAACGGTGCCAAAGATATTTTTGGAAACGATCCGGCAGCACCCAATGCAGAACCGGCTCCCTTTGGCATGGTGGCCTATCTGAATGATATCAATGGCATGCGGCTGGATACCACACGCAGGCAGATTACCGATCCCATGCTTTTCCCCGATAACAGCGTGGTGGACATATGGTATGGCCTGTATGACGATCTCACCCTGCCCTCCGATTTCCGGGTGGCCGATGTGAAGTTCTCTCTTGAGCCTTTCAATTTCGATCAGGCGATCAGCAAAAACCTAATCATTGAAAAAACGCCTCACATGGCACCCTCCTACATTGGCCTGGCACCGTATTACCTGCATATTAAAATCAACAGCTCGGAGTTTCAGAAAAATAAGACCTATTACATGCGTCTTTATGTGCAGGACGCAGACCACAATTTCGTAACCGAAATACCGGAGAATGGAGTAGCACTTTACCTCTATCTCTACTTTTCATTCAAAATAATTTAGATGAGACTCTTTTTGATTGCTATTCTTATACTTATGTTGGGTGTGTCCTGTACCCGCAGCAAAGAGGAGGTCATCGCCAATCCGGACGGGCCGCTGAGCGATACGCCCCGGATTGAGCTGAGCAAAATAGCGCCAAAATCGGTGATTGCCCTGCAGGATTCCATAGTGATCACAATTTTTTATCAGGATGGCAACGGAGACATCGGTTTTCCGGAAGCCGACTCATTTTCCCTCTTTCTTACCGACAACCGGCTGAATCTCACACAGGGCTATTATGTAAAACCGGTGGCTCCGCTCAATGCGGACATCGCTGTGCAGGGTTATCTCAAGATTGTTTTGCCCTATACCTTCATGTCAGACAGCAGCCTGACAAGTGAAATGGGTACCTTTTCTGTTCGTTTGAAAGACAGGGCGCAATTGTGGAGCAACGTGGCCACCTCAGAGCCTATAGAGATCAAAAGGAATTAGAGCCCGCTGGTAAAAAGAAGATCAAGCTCCGTATACTTCAGTCCGAAACGTTCGCTGATATAGCGATTGCATAGACAGCCTTTGTAAACATACACCCCATGCCTGAAGAAAGGGGAAAGGTGCATCAACGGATCAATTCCACCCAGATCACCGGCTTTCATGAGCAGGGGAGAAAGGATGTTGCTGATGGCCCGGCTGGCCGTACCCGAAACGCGGGAAGGAATATTGGGTACACAGTAGTGAATGACATCATGCAGGCGATAAACCGGCTTTTCGTGTGTGGTGACTTCCGAGGTCTCGAAGACACCTCCCTGATCGATGCTCACATCCACAATGACCGATCCGGCTTTCATTTTGGAAACCATTTCTTCGGTGACAATGACGGGCGAACGCCCGGAGTCGCTGTGAATGGCTCCCACCACCACATCGGCCGTAGTGATCTCGTTGAATAAAACCTCCTGATTGAGGATTGAAGTAAAAACCCGCCTGCCGATGTTGTTTTGCAGGCGCATGAGCTTGTAGATGTTGTTGTCAAATATGCGAACATCGGCTCCCAGTCCCATGGCGGTGCGGGCCGCAAACTCACCCACGACACCGGCACCGAGAATGACGGTTTTGGCCGGTGCCACACCCGAAATTCCGCCAAGTAGAATTCCCTGTCCTCCGTGCTCCTGACTCAGATATTCCGAGGCAATAAGAATGGCCGTATCTCCGGCAATTTCGCTCATCGAACGGACAAAGGGGAAATTCCCCGAATCGTCTTTTATGTATTCAAATGCCAGGGCAATCACTTTCTTTTTGATCAGATCTTTCACTATTTCGGGCTTGAGCGTTGAAAGCTGAATGGGAGAGATCAGTATGTGCCCGGGCTTCAGCAGGTTGAGCTCCGTATCGAAGGGCGGCTCCATCTTCAGAATAATTTGTGCCCCGTAAACCTGTTCCTTGTCATAGGCAATCACCGCACCGGCTTCCGAATAATCGTGATCGCTGAAGCGAGCGCCAAGGCCCGCATTGCTTTCAATGCTTACCTGGTGGCCATTGTAAACAAGGGCTGCAACTCCCGTAGGTGTAAGCGGTACGCGCATCTCTCCGCTTTTTTCGCTTTTAGGGATGCCAATGTGCATGCTCGATTTTTTCTTTCCGAGCAGGGCCGGTGATTCGGCAGGGCTAAGTGTGAACTGCGAAGATATTCCGGTAATGATCGGTTTATTTTGCTCTCCCATCATGGTATTATTGAATTGTTAGCTTGCGGCTTTGGTCCGCAGAAGTTTCCAAAAGTAAATGAACGGCATCGTCAGGCAGAATGGGCAGAATAAGTTCGGGCCACTCAATAAAGCAGTAGTGGCCACTGTGAAGATATTCCTCCACACCGATCTCCTCAGCTTCTTCCAGGTTTTTCAGTCGGTATAGATCCATATGGTAAATGGGGTTTCCACCGGCATCACGGTATTCATTTACAATGGAAAAGGTAGGACTTGAGAGCGAATCGCCTGAGCCCAGGTGTCGCGACAGGGCTTTGATCAAAGTTGTTTTTCCAGCTCCCATTTCACCGTAAAATGCAAAAACTTTGGCGTTTTTGCAAGTCTCCAACACCCGGGAGGCTGCCTCCTCAAGATAATTTTTATCCGCTATATGGATAATCGATGCCATCTCCCTGCGAAGTTAGCTTTTCATTATCGGATTAACTGAAATTGACATGTAAAAGTAAAAGCGAAGCGGAAAGTGAGCCGGAAGAAGCAAGGGAACTCTGTACAAAGCTATTCCGAATCTTCCATCGATGCATGAACGGCAACGGCATCCCGCCTGAATTTATGCAGCCGGTAATTGTGCTTGCCCAGCAATGCTTCACATTCTTCCAGCTCTTTGGGATCGAGGTGCTCGGTTTCAAAGGAAATCATACACGGAACAAGGCGGTCGAAATCAATGCCACGGATAATTTCAAAGTCATATCCCTCGGTATCGAGCTGAAGGAGATCGAGGCGGGGAAGGCCGTGGCGCTTCATCAGGGTTTCAAGAGTAAGGCAGCGGATCTCCTCCGTGACAATGTATTCCTCCGGATTGTCAGGCAGGCGGATGCCTTCTTTCTTCGCTTTCCGCCCCACGTAGTTGATCTTTATCTGTCTGATCAGTGTGTCTTTCCGAAAACTGGCGAGCCCTGTGGCCCATCTTGCATTGCTGATTCCCAGCTTGTAAAGAGTTTGTGTTTCATCTTTTCCCGAAATGGCCACATTCTCGAGAATCACATTCGGGGCATTGTGATAGGTTCTTTTAAGGCGTCTTTCGAAAACCCGTTTTTGCGGCTCCGTGATGATGCCTTTCCAGCCATATTTCTTTATAAATCGAAAAATGGGGTCGTTCATAAAGCCATCGTTTCCCCCGGCCTGTATAAAATAAAAATCCTTTCTTTTCCGGGCATAGCGGTCAAAGATTTCATCCATACTGCCCGGCCGGATTCGAAAGTGAAGCCTGTAATACGTTTGCAGGAAAAAAGGATCGCGACCGATCAGGAAAGCCCGGAAGGTCCTTAGTTCTTCTTTAATCCGGAAGAGCAGCGCCATTTCTCAAAAAATTTGACCGTGAAAGTAATGCGAAAAATAATATTAACGTGTGGCAGCTTCACTTACCGGATTAGTGTGAAATTGCCCTGTTTGTAAAAGCGTTCTCCCCGGTTGCCATGGCCTTCGATAATATAGACGTATGATCCAACGGGTTGCATGATTCCCCGCCATCTGCCGTCCCATTTCTCATTCGGGTCGTTGGTGCGAAACATGAGATCGCCCCATCTGTTGTAAATGGAAAAATTATCGAGTTCGAATTCATTGTACCATATCGGGCCGATATAGTCGTTTCGTCCATCGCCATTGGGGCTGAAGGCACTGGCCATATAGAGCAGTGTTTCGTAGTAGACTTCCACATAAACGGTGTCACTCGCACGACACTGGTCATCCGTGACCACCGTGAGAACATAGTAAATGCTGCTGTCGGGCTTAATCTCCGGATTATAAATCTCCGGATCGGACAACCAGCGCAGCGGACTCCACCGGGGCGTTCCGTTGCCAAATCCATGGAGCTCCGAGCTTTCGCCATAAAATACTCTTTGATCCTCGCCTGCATCGGCCACGGGATGCTCGTATACTTCGAGCTGAATGGTATCGCTGAAGCGGCAGCTAAAGCTGTCCGTTATCGTGACCACATAGATGGTGGAATACTCGGGATATACCCAAATGCTGTCACTCGTGTTGTCTGTGATACCGGGGTCTCCGGTCCAGTAATAGCTCACTCCGTTTTGAGCCGTCAGCAGGAGGGTATCGCCCGGGCAGATAGCGGCATCTTGCGGATAGGGTGCCGGATCGCTGGGAGGAAAGACATTGATCTGCAAAGCCTGGGAGTCGGCACATCCCTGATCGCTGTATGCAATGACGGTGTATAGGGTACTGTCTTTCGGAGAAAATACAGGATCGGAAATCTGTGTATTGCTGATTCCGATGGGCGGTTTCCATTCATAACGGAAAGCATTGCCGGCTGACACCTGAATTGAAGTGTTCCGGCAGATAGTAGTATCATTCAGAGTCAAGGATAATTGAGGCAGGGGGTTGATGGCCACGCGTACCGAATCAAGGCTGATACAGCCGTTGTTATCTTCTCCGGTGACTGTAAAGATGGTGGTGGAATCGGGGCTTGCCAGCGGCCGGTATGATGTAGGATTGTCAAGCAGAGAAGCCGGAGTCCAGCGGTAACTGCTGACTCCCCCGGCCTCGATATAGGTGCTTGAAAGCGCGCATATCACCGTATCACCCCGGGCCAGCACCTGTGTAATCGGGAAATATGTCACAGCGACACTGTCAATTCCTTTGCAGCCGTTGCTGTCTGTCGATTCCACATAATAAAACCTGCTTGTATCCGGATGCGCCCGGGGATTAGCGATTCGGGGATCACTCAGGCCCTCCGGAGGATACCAGTAGTAGTTGCTTCCACCGCTTGCCTGCAGATCGGCCGTGTCATAGTAACAGATAAATTGATCCATGCCCGCATCGACATCGGGCCCCGGAAGGACAGTGATATATACACTGTCTGTATTGCGGCAGCCATGAATGTCGCTAACCTCCACACTGTAAGCGGTGGACTGGACGGCTTTCAACTCGGGACTGCGGCAGTAACTGCAGGACAAACCGAGCGAAGGTGTCCAGTGGTATTGTACTCCTCCACTGGCATTGAGTTGCAGCCGTTCGTTTTCACAAAGGGTTTGAGCCGGTCCGGCTTCTGCAAGCGGAAGGGGCAGCACCTCGATATGTTTCACGGCCGAACTCACACATCCGTTGGCATCGCTTCCCTGTATCGTGTAGTTGATTGATTGCAACGGACTGGCCAGCGGATTGGCAATATTGGGATCGCTGAGCCCCGTGGCCGGGGTCCAGGTATATTGCAATGCACCCGTAGCTGCCAGCACGATACTTTCTCCGTAGCAAAGGCTGTCATCCGGCCCGGCATCAATGAGCGGCAGCGGATTGACCTTTATCGGTATCATTTTCATGGCTTCGCAGCCCTGAGCGTCCTGAATGTATACCGTAAATATGACGCTGCTGTCAGGCGTTGCCGTGGGGTTGGCTATCGCGGGGTTGTCCAACCATCCGGCCGGTTGCCATTGATAGCTGATTCCGCCCGAAGCCGAAAGAGGCAGCGATTCTCCGCGGCACACGGCAGCCGAATCCGGTGATACGGTGAGGTTTGGTATCGGAATCACATCCACACGGACCTGATCACTTGCAGCACATCCGTAAACGTTGTATCCCGTGACGGTAAAGATTCGTGTGCTGTCGCCAAGCCAGAGCGGATTCGGACAATTGCTGCAGCTCAACTGATTGGAGGGCGTCCATTCATATTGCACTCCGCCCGATACCCGCAAAGACGCCAGCGAGCTTTCGCAAATAGTGGTATCGGGACCGGCTTGTATCGATGGAAGAGGAAGAACGGCAATGTCCTTGACAAACTGTTTCACGCAACCCGAAGGGTGTGTCACCGTGAGCGTGTACGTCACATTGCTGTTAGGTTGAATTTTGAGACTGTCCGCACCTGCGACCTGAAGCCCGGTGCTGCTTTCCCAGCTGTAGCTGCCCTGACCGCTGGCATACAGGGTGAGGCTTTCTCCCAGACAGATGCTGTCTTTCGAAGACAAAATCTCAGGGTAGGGAATGGGAAGCACACTCACCGCTAGCGAATCCATGTTTTGGCAAAGATTGGCATCCGTTCCGTAAAGGTAAATGGTCAGGCTCGAATCAGGGACCGTGAAAGTGCTGAAGGAATTGGGATCGTTGATCTGAGCGGCCGGCTCCCAGTGATAGCTGGCTGCGCCCGAAGCCTGGAGGAAAATAGTGTCTTCCAGGCAGATATTTCCGCTTTGCGATGCGCTGATTTTTACATCGGGCAGCGGGTCGACTTTTAAGAGGACCAGGTCATTGGAGCTGCAGCCAAAGGAATCCGTAAATGTCAGTGTATATTGTGTTGTCACGGGAGGAGATGCCTGAATATCAGGACCGAGTGTATCGCTGAGGCCGGTAGAAGGAGCCCAGTGAAAGGTGCCTCCGCGGTCGGCAGTGGCCGAAAAAGTCACACTGTCGCCAAAGCAGGTGCGCTGATCGGGGCCGGCATAGACCATGGGCAGATTGTGAACACGAATGGTCATGCTATCGCTTACCGAACAAATCCCCTCGTTTGTAACCGTCACAAAATATTGTGTGGTTTTCAGCGGTACGGTATACGGATTTCGAAGTAGCGTTTGGGCAAGGGCACTGTCCGGAGCCCATTTATAGCTTGGATTTTGCAGACTGCTGTCACTCAGGGGCAACTGCAATACCGTCCCGAGGCACAGGTCTCTGTCGGGGCCGGCATCCACCCAGGGATAGGGAACCACCGTGACTTTGATGTTGTCGAAATCGCTGCAAACACCGATGGTGCTTTCTACGCGGAAGGTATGCGTGCGGCTGGGCACCACCGTGATGCTGTCAAAATTCTGCGCCACGATATCGGGGTCGTTGTCCCAGTAATAATTGTTGGCATCTTTGGCCCAGAGATAGATGGTGTCGCCCATACAAACCGTGGTATCGGGTTTCGACTCGATCTGAATGGAGTCATATATCATGATTGTAGCCGAGTCCAATGCCTGGCCTGTACAGGGGTTGATAATGTAAATGATCAGGTCTTCCACGTATTCGGGTAGGGTGTCGAGATAGGGAGTGATGGGGAAAGTGACTGTACTGAAGCCATTCTGAAAATAGATGGAGTCGGGGAGGTTGCTGTAGTCAATGCCTCGGGTGGCACTCCCGCCATAGGCCAGTCTGACCAACTGCAGTCCGATGGTGCTGCTTCGGGTGAGGGTCATATATCCGGGCAGGCAGCCCTCGACCAAATCAGGGTAGGCATTGCTGTTGCTTGCCACATCCACCTGCGTGCTGTTGCTTGTCAGTGATCCCGATCGCAGAAATACGCCCGAATCATAAACCCGGTCTTCCGCATCAGCCACTTTCAGTGCCAGATGATAGGTATTGCACGGGATCACACCGAGCCGGGCATTCATTACCACGGTCTGGCCATCGTACTGAAGGGTAGCGCTTCCCGCGTTTGACTGGTAGTATTTGGCATAGGCAAGAGAGGTGCAACCGCTGGGGCTTCCGTTGCTGCCGGGTGTACCATTGTTGACAGAATTAATGGTTACGGCCAGATTGGTGTTGGGAATCAAGGCCACATTTTTCTTATTGTATGTGCCTCCCAGCGGATTAGGACCCGAGATGAAAAAAGCAAAGACGTCATTGAACTGGGAACATACATATTCATCATATTCCTCCGAGCCAAATACATAATCGAATTTCAAAGTATCACCAAAGGGCTGCACATCGAATTCAAGAATACAGGCATCAAAAGTGACGTAGGGGCTGATAAGGGCATTTAAGTCAGGATCACCGGGCGAACCGGTTTGAGTAGAGAAGCCACCTGTATTGTTGGGGCCTACGGCACCGAAGATGGTGCCCGATCCAAGAAAAATACCCGAATCGATGCCCAGCGGAGTGTTGATGCTCTCAAAAAAGCCCGAGGCATTGCCTCCGCAGTTTAGCACTGCATTGCTCACTACCACGCCCGGCCCGACCAGTTCCTGAGCCAATGCCGTAGCATCCGTACTGGCCGTGACCTGCAGCTGAGCTTTTCCGATTTTAGGTGCAAGAAAAAGGAACAGCGCAAATGCAATAGATATTTGCCTGAAACTCATCCTTTAAAGTTACTGAGATGAAAACATTTTTTCACTGCTTTTTCGTTTCGTTTTCTAGTGAACAACTTAATGCTATCCATCGGAAAAATCAGAAATATGTGGACAAGCAGGAAATTTTAACTGCTCAACGCGATCAGTTTGGCCAGTCATTGGGACGGGTTCGCCAGGCACGAAGACTTTCTATTTCTGAATCATTGACCATTTTATTCTCAATTGCCACTTCAATCAAAGTCATATAATCAGATAAGGCATAACACTTTATGCCGTATGATTTTATTGTATTCTCAGCAACCGGAATGCCATAATTGAAGTTTGAGAGCAGGCCGATTACTTCGTATCCATGTTCCCGTAGAGCGTCTACGGCTGCCAGGCTGCTTTTGCCTGTTGATATTAAATCCTCGATCACCGTCACTTTGCTACCCGGCTTAATGTCGCCTTCTATCAGGTTTTTTAATCCGTGGTCCTTTGCTTTGGAACGCACATAGCCCATGGGCAGACGGAGGCGGTCGGCCACAATACTGGCCTGCGGAATGCCGGCTGTGGCCACTCCTGCAATGGCTTCGGTTTCCGGCAGCAATTCCCTGATTACTTGTATCAGCCCTTCGCTGATTTTATTCCTGATCCCGGGATATGAGAGGGTTTTGCGATTGTCGCAATAAATGGGCGATTTCATTCCCGAAGTCCAAATAAATGCTTCATTTGGTTGTAGCTTTATGGCTTTAATGCGTAGAAGATCGTTGGCCAGTTCACGGGCAAGGCGGGTATCGAAAACCATGGTAAGAATGATTAAGATTTATTTTAACAGAGTAAGTGCAATAATAGCCAATGAGGAGGAAAGCCGTCAGCTTTTGGAGCGCTATTCTGCGCATAACCCCATGCTGATCCGTGCGGATGATGATTTTAGGCCGAAGAAATTTTTTCAGGATTTCTGCAGAAAGGAAAATGTGATTGTCATTCTTCAGCACAAAGAGCCCAAAGCACTTTTGAAGCGATTTATGCAGGACTTCCAGCTGATTGAAGCCGCTGGAGGTTTGGTTTTCAATGAAGACGGGGATGTGCTGATGATCTACAGGCGCGGAAACTGGGATTTTCCGAAAGGCAAGATTGACCCCGGTGAAACGCCCGGGCAGGCAGCTCTGCGCGAAATACGGGAAGAAACCGGGCTGGAGCATTTGAAAATAAAAGGGAAACAGGAGTTTCCGGATCTGGAGCAGGAAGGAACCCTTCATCTCTACAAGGAAAATGGAAAGTACCTTATCAAACTGACCCACTGGTTTGAGGTGGAGGGAAGCAAAAAGGACCCCTTGAAACCCGAAGAACGCGAAGGCATTGAAAAGGTTAAATGGATTGATCCGGCTTATTTCCCGGCCTATCTGAAGCACAGTTACCTCTCTATCCGCGACCTGGCATTCCGCTATTGCTGACGGCCCAGCGCTCCCATTATCTTCGATGCCACTTTGCCATGCAGAAAAGGCGAAGCATCGCCCCGGTTGATAAGAATCTCACGTACAATGGTGGAACTGATATGGCTGTATTTTGGCTCGCTGACGAGGAAGATCGTATCTATGCCGTCTTCGAGTGAGTGATTGAGCTGGGCAATGGTTTTCTCGTATTCGAAATCCAGTGTACTCCTCAATCCCCTGACAAGAAAAGAAGCTCCGCACTGCCGGCAGAAGTCGATGGTAAGGCCGCTGTACGACCTGACTTCCACACTTTCCTCCGACTGATATATATCCCTGAGCCATTCCATCCGTTCTTCCACCGAAAAAAGGCTCTTTTTCCTTGAATTCTCACCGATGGCCAGTATCAGACGGTCGAAGAGTGGCATGGCCCGGTTGATAATATCCACATGTCCGAGTGTGATGGGGTCAAAAGATCCGGGAAAGACAGCTGTACGCATGTATAATGAGTTTAATCGAATTTAATCAATTGGTGGATATCCTTTCCTGGCTTTCTTCCCTGTTGATAAAAATACTAAAGTTGGTCTGACCATAATTTCTCCTTGCCCGGCAGCGCTCATCCGCATCAAAGTTGTGCTCCGGAGAGTGCTCAAGCACGAACCAGCCACCCGGATTCAGAAGTTGATATTCAAAGACCAGGTCCGGAAGCTGATTCAAGCGTTTGAGCGGATACGGAGGGCCGGCAAAAATGAGATCATACTGGTCTTTGCTGTGTTCAATAAAATGAAAAACATCATCGCGGTACACCTCGATCGGCAAGTCCAGTTCTTCGGCCATTCTGCGAATAAACTGCACATTGGGCATATAAATTTCCACGCTCGTTATATCGGGACAACCCCGTGAGCCCATCTCATAGCTGATGCTGCCGGTTCCGCTGAAGAGATCCAGAAAGCGGAGTTTCTCAAGGTCAAGGTTGTTGCTTAAAATGTTGAAGAGGCCTTCCTTGGCAATGTCGGTAGTCGGCCGTGCCGGGTTTTTCCTTGGGGGATGGAAATGCCTTCCTTTGTGTCTGCCACTGATGATTCTCATGAGAATGCACTTAAGAGATTGACATAACGGTGCATGGCCAGGTCCCCGAAAGATTCTTCATCGCTTTGCAATGCCTCGGGTAGGCGGGCAAATTGCAGGGAAGCAATGTATTTGTATAGAAGCGGATATACCGAAGAATCCTGCATGATATCCCCCGACAGAATCAAGGGTATTTCTTCACGGTCAAGGTCCCATTGTTCATACAGGAGCAGGATGTAATAAACAAGATCCTCTTTGGAGCGGAATTCAAAATAATTGTGGTAATGAAGTTTCCCGTTTTTGATGAGGGTAAGCTCGACATAGGGTTGGTGCAGATGCGCATATACTTTTGATTTGCCATTGGTCGAATTGAGCCTGAAATAATGATCAAGCAATGCGGCACCGCTGTGGCGAATATCCACCGTGCCAAAAGTGTTTTTGATTTCTTCCAGAAGCTCAGCGGGCAGATGGTAAATGGCTTTTATGTCCTCTTGCAGCAGGGTTTCGCTCCAGGCCACGGGGTAGGGCAGTCCAAAGAGAAACTCCAGGAATTCGGCATCCGTATCCTTTGATTCGAGGGCTGCGGGCCGCAAGGTAAAAGCGGGTGTCCAGATGAGAAGCGAAACTTTCCGGTAGCTTGCCAGCAGTTCTTCCTCTTCCCTGACAAGCTGTCTGAGACTTTCGGGCAAATTCGCGTCCGCTTCAATATCCTGCTTGAAAAGAAGGAGCAATTCATTGCTGCGGCTGTCGCGGATGGCAAATTGGATGGATGCACTTGATATCAGTACCGACAGCTCATAATCTTTGCTTTGCGCTTTATCATAGGGCGCAGCAATTCGCTTGGTCGATGTGGCAAGTGATGTGATGGCAGCAATATTTAAGGTGAATGAAACTACTCCTCACCCGGCTCAAATTCCTGTATATCGGTGGTGGCTTCCTCGAGCGAACCCAGCCTGATTCCCCCCTTCGGCTCATAATATCTCTCGTCCAAACCTCTCAGAATGCTTTCGTTGTAGGCTACTACCTTGTAAACCGGTACCTGTACGCGTCCCAGGCCTACGGTCAGTACTTTCTTCTCGAGGATAAAGGTGTCGCCACTGCCGTAGGGTATGTATTTCAGCGAATCGGGTGCAGTCCTGATGTGCAACTGGGCAATGGCCGGCACGTAGGAAGTATCTTCGATTTTATACGATAGAATTTCATCACCGCCCTGCTGCCGCAATTGTTCATTGTAAGCTTTGACTCTGACTGTGAATTCATTGAAAAGGTCTTCGCCTTGCAGATCCTGTGGAATATCAAAAAACTTGATGGCTTCGCGGACTCCGAGAACGACTACCGTATCGGCAGTAGCCCCAATGCTTCTTACTTCCATGATGCTGTCGTGGATCAGCACGTAGGCGAGTGAGTCCCATGATCCGGCATAGGTACCGGTCACATCCTTGAATTTATTCTGAGCCTTTACGATTTCATCCATCCGTGATCTTACGGCTTCGTAACGATGATTTTTTGCTTTTTCAAACTGCCAGGGCGAGAAGATTTCATCATACAAACGATAACCGAGGAAAATAATCAGGAGGGTTAAAAGGATTTTCAGCGAAAAGACAACAATTTTATTCATCGTGATTTAATCATTTGTGAATGGGCAATAATAACATTTTTATCGCTAATTGTAGGACTCCGACTTAAATTTAGCACTTCAATTTAACGGAGTCGTTGCAATCTTTAATTTTACCCGATGGAAATTAAAAACAGTGATTTTGTCCGGACGGTGGAAGAAAAATTCAGCGGGAATGCCTTTTCTCATCTCCTGGGTGTCAGGCTCGAGTCCATCAGGCACGGAGAGGTAAGCGCATCGCTCGATTTAAAGCCGGAGCTTTTGCAGCAAAACGGCATAGCACATGGCGGAGTGTTGATGTCGCTTTGTGATATTGTAGCGGGCTTTGCCGCTTTTACGGTGGCCGGCAAAGGCGAGGCGGTAGTGACGGCTTCTATTCAGGTCAATTGTATGAGGCCGGCCAGAGGAAAACTATTGGCTATCGGCCGGGTCGATAAAGCGGGACGGAATATTTTCTTTTGCAGCAGTGAGATATATAGTGTCGCTGCGGACGAAACCCTGACCCTGGTCAGCAATTCCAGTTCAACCATGGCCGTAGCCCGCAAACTCTAGGGTAGTTCATTCGGGCAAGGGTTTACTTTCTTTTCATTTTCCGCTTGATCCTGTGTATCCGGGGCGAGGAACTCACCCAAAGAATAAAACCGCTCAGCACCAGCGTGATGGCCAGGAAGGCTGTTGCACGCAGGAGCAGGGTGTTGAAATTATCTCTTCCGCGATAATCCATCGTGTGCAGCATCCAGAGAAAATCAAACCAGCGCCAGCTTCGATGCCTGATGCTTTGAAAGCGTCCGTCACGGGCCGATACGTAAACATGCAAACGGGAGGGGTGTTCGTAGGATATAAGGTATGCCGGAAGAGGCTTCTCCCGGTATTCGTGGTGCCGACCCGTTTTCTCAATTTTCCTGATAGATGCCACCTGCAGCGAAGGCAGCAGTTCCGATTTGGCGATGGCCAGCGCCTCTTCCTTTGTGATCTCCTTTTTTAATTTACCGCTGCGGGCGTCATACAGCGATGTTTCATTTATCCAATAAAAGGGCCTCCCCGCGATATTTCTTAATTCCAGGCTTTGTATTCCGCCTGCAAGCTGCAATTCGTCCGGATCGATGAGGCTGTCAAATGCGATTGTCTCAGGATATGGCCTCCGAAACTGATCTCCGTGGATTTCATCAATATCGGTCCAACTGAAATAAATCCCACTCAAAGTCCAGAAGAAAAACTGTACCCCGATAAAGATGGAGAGGTAGCGATGAAATTTTCGAATCAGCTTTTTTCTCTGTCCAGCTTTCATAGCCTTCAAAAATAAGAAAGGCTGGGTTTCGGCTTCTTTGCTGTACGATTAAAAGTTCATATGTTGTAGCTCACTCCGGTGTAAATCACAAAGAAACGTGTGAGCCCGTCAGCCCGCACCCTTCGCCACCAGATCGGAGCTGCCAGATTGCCGTGAATACGGAAGTGCTCTCCCAGGCTTTTGCTCCAATCGAGATTTACATTGACGGTAAGCCCCCGGGAGCCGTCTATTTCCACCCATTGCTCATTTTTCCGGAAGCGGTCTTTTTCTACACGAATGACAGGAAGGAGGCTCAGACTGAGCACACGTCCGTCACGGGTGAATATGCGTTCGGCACGCAGAACGAGATCATCCCCGCGCCAAAGCTGATTGGATTCATCATAGGCAGCGGCTTCGGGCCGGCCGGCCCAGACAGAAAGGAGAAACTCATTATTGTTTTGACTGAGTACATGCTGGTACCCGGCCGAAAACCGCCAATGATTCAGATAAATGCTTATACCGGCCAGCATGTCAAAGCTGCCCAGTCCGGGCTGATAGGGCATCGGCAGGGGCAGGCCCTCGGAATTGCGAAGATTGCTTTGTCCGAAGGGCAGTTTGGCGCCCAGGTTGCCCAGAATGCGAAAGTCTTCCCCCGTTTTTAATATTCCGGAGTAAACCAGAAGCAGGTCGCCCGGACCGGAACTTCGGCCTAGCGTACCACTGGCAATCATATAATTTGTTTGCAGGGAAAAGACGCTTTTTTGCCTTATCATCATGCGCAGTCGCAGGGTAGAATTGCTGATCACGGTATAGGCTTCTCCCAATCCCACTCGCTCTCCGCTTTCTGCCGAGAATACAAAGGAATCGACCTGAGCGCTGTGAATACTGCCGGCCGAACAAACACCGGCATCGCTGCAACCCTGTCCCCAAAGCGATGGAGCCAAAGCAAGTAGCAGAATGGCAGGAAGAAAATGTCTCATAAGGCAAGCTTATGGAATTTTACCGGCTTTTACTGTCGTACTTAATACATTGATGCTATTCCAGCGGGCACTTCGGGAGTGATCCTTTTAATTCACAGAGTGAAAAGCGGCCATCCTTTCCGTGCTTTCTCAGGACGCGCTCTTTTTCCCGTAAATTTCTTTCATATCCGGCCGCTCTGTAAAATAATAATGGACCCAGATGTAGAGATGATTGAAGAGTGCCACGGCAATGGCCGCTTTGGAATGCAGAAGCAAACCGGGAATATAGAGAAGCAGAAAGCCATAGATGTACATGCCGTTGGAGGTGTACCTGAAAATCCCTTTTTTTACGAAAGGTTCGTCCATTATTTTTTCGGGATAAAAATGATCGATGCCAAATGCCCGGTCCATGCCGAAATAACGTGCTACCGAATAAAAAAGATAGATTACCGGAATGAGGAGGAGGAGGGAAAGACCCCATGAAAGCGCATCGGAGACAGGCAGCGTGCCTTTGTTGGAAAAGGCAAGCAAAACGATGGTGAGCAGGCGCGAAAGTATGAGCACGGCAAAACCGGCTTTATACATCTCAAAGCCTCTTTCTCCGAATCGCTTTGTGATGGCATGGCCATAAAGCTCTGCACGCCAGCAGATAAGTACATAGAGCTGGTGTATGATTGGCGAGAGCACGGCAAGGATCAGCCAAACGGAGCTGTCGATGCTCCAAAGCCGGCCGGCAAGCAGGGAGGGGTCGCTTTCGATCCAGTAACACAAGCCCAGAAGCAGCAACACGAGAAAGAAGAAATGCCAAATCTGATCTTTAAATGCTTTCATAATTTTCTTTGATTTACAGTGATTCGTGAAGTCCGACCTTGTTTCCTTCGCTGTCTTTTATGTGGGCCATAAATCCGTTCTGACCAATGCTCATTTTGGGCAATACGATTTGCCCTCCGGCCGCTTCGACCCTTGAGAGCACCTCACTCAGTTTTTTTTCGGTATCGAGGTAGACCGTGGTCCCCTCCATGGAGGGGATGAAACCGGATCCTTCCATCAGGGCACCTCCCACCTTGCCGTTGGCCAGGTCGGCCGGGAAAAATGCAGCTCTCATGCCCTTTCCCTCGATAAGGTGAAACTCGATTTTCAGAATTTCTCCGTAAAATTTCCGGGCTCTGTCAAGGTTGACGGCCGGAATCTCAAACCAGTTGATTGCGTTGTCCATTTTCTTTACAATCTAGGCAATTTCTTCATATGAATGCCTTGAAGGTATCGGGGCAGGGGCCTTTCTCACGGCAGGATTCAAGCCGGGAAGGTGCTCCTTGTATTCGGGCCGCTAATAAATAAAGGGATGCAATTGCCGTATCAGCGTGAACCGGCTGAGGCTTTGACAATGCGATCTTTTCCTTGCAGATCACGGTAGGTCTCTGCATTTTGAAATCCGAGCGCCAGAAGAAGCCTGAGCAATTGGGGGCCGTGATTTTCATGAATCTCAAAGAAAAGCAGCCCACCCGGTCGTAGCGCTTTCAGGCCTTTCTGAGCGATGATGCGATAAAAAAGCAAAGGGTCGTCATCGTTTACAAACAATGCGAGATGAGGCTCGTACTCCCTGACTCCGGCCGGCAGAGATGCGCTCTCGGACCGGCTGATGTAGGGCGGATTGCTGACAATTGCATCAACCCCGGGAATATCCGGCCAGGGTTCATTCAGGATATCGTGTTCAATAAAACTCACTTCAAGGCCCAGTTTCGAAGCGTTCTTGCGTGCAAGTGAAAGCGCTTTGGGGCTGATATCGCTAGCATAGACCCTGGCAGCGGGCAGCAGCGACTTCAAGGCAAGGGCAATGGCGCCCGAACCCGTTCCAATGTCGAAAACAACAGGGTCGTGAATACGGACGGACTTCCTGATCTGGTCTACAAGCTCTTCCGTTTCGGGCCGCGGAATCAGCACCGCGGGTGTGACTGTCAATGTAAGTCCGTAGAATTCTGCTTCACCCGCAATATACTGCACGGGTTCCCCGGCCAGAAGGCGGGGCAGGGCAGCCCTGAGTTTTTTCCCGGCATCGGCACTGAGCTTTTCATCGTATCGCATAAAATAATCGCGGGCACAGAGGCTGTGCATCAGCCATCGGGCAATGGCCCGGCTCTCCCGCAAATCGTATATCTGCCGCAGTTCCTTTTTTAAATATAATTCTGCTTCTCGGATAGTCATCGACCAGGTAAAAAAAGATATTTTTGATTCAATGGAAGACGCATTGTACATGCAACGCTGCCTTCAACTGGCAAAGATAGGCGCAGGAAGCGTGTCGCCCAACCCAATGGTTGGAAGTGTGCTGGTGGCCGATGGGCGCATCATCGGGGAAGGCTATCACCGCAGGGCCGGAGAAGCACATGCGGAAGTGATGGCCATTGAAAGTGTGCAGTCCGCAGACCGGCATCTGATCAGGCAAAGTACCCTCTATGTCAATCTGGAGCCCTGCAGCCATTACGGACGCACACCGCCCTGCTCAAAACGCATCGTGGAGGAGGGCATTCCCCGGGTAGTAATTGCCGCCATGGACCCGAACGAAAAAGTATCGGGTGGCGGGGCCGCCATGCTGCGCAAAGCGGGTGTGGAGCTTGTTTCGGGGCTGCTTAAAGAAGAAGCCCTGTACCTGAACAGAAGGTTTTACACTTATCATCAAAAGAAAAGACCCCGGATTATTCTGAAATGGGCCGAAAGCATGGATGCTTTCATTGCAAGAGAAGGGGAGCGAAGCAAAATAAGCAATGCATGGAGCGACCGCCTTGTACATCGCTGGCGAATGGAAGAAGATGCCATACTGATCGGAAGCAATACCGCCCGTATAGATAATCCGGAACTCAATAACCGGCTTTATTACGGTAAGTCGCCCCTGCGCATACTCATCAACCGGGACGCCTCCGCTCCGTCTGATCTGAAACTTCTGCAAGAAGATGATAAGTTATTGATATTAAATGAAATAAAGTCTTCGAAAAAGAATAAAAAAGAATGGGTAAAAGTGAATTTTAGCGATGGAATAATCGCGGTTCTGGAAAAGTTGGGTACGCAGCATGAGATTCTTTCGGTACTGGTTGAAGGGGGTGCTTTCACCCTGAATCACTTTATAGAAAACGGACAATTCGATGAGTTGCGAATCATACGAAACAATGCCCTGCTTTTGGGAAGCGGTGTGCGTGCTCCGGACTGGTCGCAGCAGGGATTGAAGATGAAGGAGCATTATTTTATTGAGGAGGATGAAATTATGATACTTGAACATGCAGGATGAGTATTTAAGCATTCGCAAGCCGTCTGTTGGCGACTTGAAAGACCGTGGATCGCGCTTTATTGCCTTTGCATTTCCGGTAAAGAATGAAAAAGAAATAGAAGAAGCCCTTGCAAAGATTCGAAGCAGGCATGCAAAGGCCCGGCATCACTGCTATGCCTGGCGTCTGGGTGCCGGAAGCAATGCATATCGCAGCAATGATGACGGTGAGCCTTCGGGAACCGCGGGCAGGCCCATTCTGGCGCAAATTGACAAAGCATCGCTCAGCGATATTCTGGTGGTAGTGGTTCGTTACTTCGGGGGTACGCTCCTCGGCCGGGGTGGTCTGGTAAGGGCTTATGGCGGAGCTGCCGCCATAGCCATCGAGGAAGCGGATGTTTATAAGGTTTACGTAGAGGAGGAGGTGGAACTTATTTGTAACTATGCGGTACTGAACGAGGTGCTCGCACTGGTCAAGCACGGGCCGTGGCAATTGAGAAATGAAGAATACGGGGATGATGAAGTACGTTTCAGGCTTAGCATGCGCCAGCGTCTTGTGGAAGAAATGAAGGAGAAAGTGAAGGACCTGAAAGGCGTACGGATCACAGTTAAAGAATTGCAATGAGACTTTTCATTCTTACAGTATTGATCTTTCTGATCCGGCCGCTCTACAGCCAGGATTTGCAAAGCTTCTACCACAGGAGGGAAGCACGATTGCAAAAGGAAGCGGCTCCGATTCCAAAAGGGGGAGAGTCCTCGGAGTTTATCAGAAGATTTTATGAAAAACGCCTGGGCGGAGAGTCAGGGAAAGCTGTGAAACTGCATTTGCTGGACGAACGTGAAAGCCTTACGGGCTTGCATTTTCTGTACCGGCAATATTGGGATCGATGGCCGCTCTTTGACGCAGAACTGAAGGTGAATACAAGGGGGCTTTCGAAACTCAGCAGCGCACTGGATCTCACGATTGACCTGAGCGACTATGCCCTGCGCGACTTTGAAACTGATTTCAGGGAAAGTGATGCAGAAGCACTGATGAGACCCTATTGCTTGGAATCGGACAATTGCCGGAGAGGCGGTGAAATGCTCATTGCCGATCCGCGGAATAAAAGGCTTATTCCGGCCCTGCATTTTTATGTGCGCGGTGAGAGTTCATACCGCGAGCTCTTGCTTGCACTGGATGGCGAAATACTTATCGACCGGGAGCTATCAAGGCATTTCGGGCCTGATACGAGTGTGCGTGTCCGGCTTTTTCTGCCCGATCCCCTTACCGTTGCCGAAAAAGAATATGGCGGGCAATTCAGAGATTTCAATGACCAGGACAATCCTTTTATCAATCAGCAACTGAGTGAGCAGAGAATAGCGGCTATTTATCAGAACAATACCTTCCGGCTCGAACAAGCTTATGTCAAAGCGCGTGACATTGAAGGCGATTCGCAGTTGCCCCCGGCACTGCCGGCTGACGACTACCGATTTACCCGCGGGCAGGCTCCTTTCGAGATGGTGCACGCTTATGCACACATTGTCTTGTTTAACGAATACATAAAATCGCTGGGCTTCGGCAAAGCGACTGATTTTCAGTTGGAAGTGGATGGCCGGGGCGGCCCTGATGACAATTCCTTCTTCTCTCCTTCGCAACCGCCTCAGATTGTCTTCGGCCTTGGAAACGTGGATGATGCCGAAGACGGAGAAGTAGTGGTACACGAATATGGCCACGCACTGTCACACTGGGCGGCTCCCAATAGCAATACAGGCGAAGAGCGCGTGCCTCTTGACGAGGGCGTTTGCGATTACTGGGCGGTGTCGTACAGCCGCCAGTACTCTGACTATCGCTGGTGGGATGTTTTTAAGTGGGACGGCCACAACGAGTTCTGGCCCGGCCGGCTCGCCAATACCAAAAAACATTATCCCGAAGACTTTGATACGAGCGACATTTATGCTTCCGGAGAGATTTGGTCTGCCGTTTTAATGGAAATATACAATGGCATGGGCCGTGAAACCTGTGATCGCCTGGTGATGGAGTGGATGTTTAGCTTTAGCCGGAATCTCGGTTATGAGAATGCGGCCGGCCTCCTGCTGATAACTGCTGAACAGCTCTACGGCAGTGAGTGGCAGTCATTGATATTTGGCCGTCTATTGTCAAGAGGCTTGCTTTCCGGAACAGAAACATCCATTAATGGAACGATGGAGATGCAATCCGGAAGTGGCGGACTGCTCCTCTATATCAATGCCGTGGATCCCAATGCCCGTGTGCAGGTGTACGACCTCAATGGCCGGCTTGTGTTTTACAGAGAGCACATTGAAGATGCCGTAGTCAGTATTCCGGCAAGATACTTCCCGGTCAGCGGAGTGTATATCATTCGCCTTATCATCCATCCGGGGACGGAAAATGAGGAAGTTTTGGTCCGTAAATTTATCCGGCTTGCTTATTAGCTTTTCACCGGCTGAATACTCAGCACCGGAACAGGCGATCTGCTTATGATTTTTCGTGCGGTCGAGCCAAGAAAGAATTCTTCGACCAGACTTTCCTGGCGCGTCATTATCAGGATCAGGTCAGCCAGATTGTCTACAGCATAGTCGATGATGGAGTCGGCAATGTCGCGGTACTCAATGCGGGCTTCCACATAGGGTATTCCTTCTTTTTCCAGCCGCTCGGTGAGTTTCTCCTGCTCGATGATCAGATCATCCACTTTGGGGTTGTACTCCGAGAAGAAACCAATGACCGTGACTACATGCAACGTGGCACCGAAAAGCCGTGCCAGTTCCACGGCTGCTTTCTCTTTTTGCAAGGTCTCTTTGGTCAGGTCAATGGGAAGGACGATGTTTTTGATCTCTTGGATCGGACTGTGCCGCCTGATGGTGAGAACAGGCACTCTGGAGGCATTTACCACCCGGTAGGCATTGGAACCGAGGATGTATCGCTCGGGATTGCTGAGTCCGGTCGATCCGTGGGTACCCATCACGATGAGATCACACGCTTTGGCCTCAGCCACGGCATTGATAACTTTATGAATCCTCCCTGCCTCGATCACAGGGATTACTTCAAGTCCTTGCAGCTCTTTGTGTTCGGAAATGAGCTGTTGCAGCCTTTCCTCCACCCGCTCTTTTACCACTTTGTCGAGGGCTGTTTCCAGGTCTTCGATGCTTGCATGAAACTCCGGAGTTTCAAAAACGTGAAGCAGAATAAGTTTTGCACCGAGTTTGTGCGCAAAATAGGCAGCCGAGCGCATGGCGGCAATCGAAGTTTCTGAAAAATCAGTCGGGACCAGGATTCTTTTTAATTCCATTGCAGTCTTATTTTTTTAGGTTTGCATGAATAATTAGAAAACGAAATTAAAGATTCCAAACATGCCTTCTAAAATCGCTGAATCCGAACTGATCCTGAATAAAGACGGAAGCATTTATCACCTGAACCTCCATCCGGAAGAAATTGCCCCCATTGTTTTCTTTGTAGGCGATCCGGGTCGTGTTCCGAAGGTTTCAAAATATTTCGACCGCATCGAAAGAAAAAAGGAAAGGCGTGAGTTTGTGACACACACCGGCAGCTTTGCAGGGAAGCGGATGACCGTGCTTTCTACCGGCATAGGCACGGATAATATTGACATCGTGATGAATGAGTTGGATGCACTGGTTAATATTGACCTGAAGACACGGGAGGAAAAATCAACCCATCAATCTCTTAAGATAATTAGGATGGGAACCACAGGCGGACTGCAACCCGACATCCCGGTGGACAGCATGGTCGTAGGAGCCTTTGGTGTGGGGCTGGATAATGTGCTTCAGTTTTATGACAGGCAGGCCGATGAGGAGGAACTGGGAATGGAAGCTGCGGTCTATGAGTACTTCGGATTTGAGAAAATACGAATTGTGCCCTATGCCGTTCGGGGAAATGACGCGCTGAGAAGTGTTTTTCAGGATTATTATGCCGGAATTACGATGACCTCAAGTGGTTTTTACGGCCCGCAGGGCAGAGAGCTTCGCCTGAAAACGCGTCTTCCCGGCTGGATTGACAAGCTCGAGCATTTTAAGTTTGCAGGCTGGAAGTTCTCAAATTTCGAAATGGAAACTTCTGCGATCTATGGCCTTGGCAAGCTGCTCGGACATCAGTGTCTTTCGGTAAATACGGTTATTGCCAACCGCACCCTGCAGGCTTTCAGCAAAGATCCGGGGAAAGCTGTGGACCACATGATTCGCAGCACTCTCGAACGGGTGGCCGATCGCCTCTGAGACGCAGACCCGGGGCTGCATTCTGTCTCAGTCGTTCCGGAAAGAAACGGGCGGGATTTTCATCCATCGTTCGATGCCGCCAACAAGCAGATAAGCGATCAGAGCTGCAAAAAATCCGGTGAAATAGGGATAGGCGATAAATGAAACCAGGTATTCGCCACTCAGGGGAATGAGTGTACCCATAAAAAGGGCACTGAGTGCAGCCCACTTGCCGCCCCATTTGCTTCCGAAAGAAAAGAAATAGAGGACGACAATGCCTGCAGAGCCAAATGAGGCCGCTGCAAATATAATGTCATGCACACTCTTTCCGTTTAAAGCGATCAGGAAGGCAAGGAGCCCTAAGAATATAACAGCCAGCCGGTTAACGAGAAGTTTATATCTCTTTTCCCGAATACGTGTAAGGGGAATGAAGAAATTATGCGCCAGGAGCGAACCTGCTGCCAGCAGGGTGCTGTCGACCGTTGAGAGGATGGCCGAAATCAGTGCTCCGATAAAAAGAATATAAAGCACGCCCGGCAAATAATGCTCGGCCTGCAGGACGATCAACTGCTCAGGGTCGTCCAGTGTCTGAAAAAGATGCCCCCCGGCAAATCCCATCAACACAGGCAGAGCCAGGATGACAATAAACAGCATGCCGCCCATGACTGTGGACCATTTGGCCACCTTTGCATTTTTGGCAGAGAGAATTCTGGCAATAAGCTCTGTGGCTGTAATGGAGCCGAAAATACCCACCATCCATCCCTGCACGCTTTGCAGGACCGGGGTAGATGGGTCAGTCAGATTAAAATGCTGCCGGGGAATCTCTTCTATGTGGTTAAGCCCGCCATTGGCCAGCATAAAGGCCGTCAGCACAATCAGACCGATAATTAAAAACAGACCCTGAATCAGGTCGGTATAGGCATCTGCCAGCATGCCCCCGAACGTAGTGTACAGAATAACTGATAAGGCAGCTATCGTGATGGCCGCAAAGATTCCGAGTTCCGTAAATCCGGCAATGGTGACACCGAAAGCACGGATCATGCCGGCAGCCCAAAAGAGGATGGAAGGAATGAGGACAATGGCCACGATTTTCTCGACAAGGAGGCCGAATCTACGCTGAAAAAGATCGGCAAAGGTGACCAGTTTATTGTTTCTGAGCCGGGCAGCAAAAAACAGTCCCAGCACCAGTATACCGATGGCCCAGGTCAGATAATCCTCAGTGATGAGCGGCAGGCCGTTCTGAAACACCTCGCCCGACACGGACAGCAAACCTTCGGCAGCAAACCAGGTAGCGAATATCCCAAAAGTGGTAAGGGTGTATCCCAGGTTACGCCCGGCAATCAGATAATCGGTTTCGTTTGATATTTTGCGTGATACCCATATGCCAATCAATATCTGAAGGGCCATGTAGGCAAATATTCCAAGCACAATGTACATATCGCCATTTTATAGGATCGCATTGCAGGATAGAATGGTATAACAGTGGGTAGATGGTCTTCAGGCCTGCCGAAATGCGTAAAAAAGAAGCAACAAGATAGTATGGTTTTCTTTAAGATGACGAAGACGGACCCTTGTCTCCCGAAAATTGACCGCTTTTTCAGAGGGACAATGCGTAACGGGGCATCTGAAGTCAAGGGAAAAAGAGGGAATGGGATAAAAAGAGTAGCGTGGGGGGGAATTGAACCCCCGACCTCAGGGTTATGAATCCTGCGCTCTAACCGTCTGAGCTACCACGCCATTCTATCCGTATGAAAACGGTGTGCAAATTTAAGACCTATCCTCTCAGATACCAAAGAGAATTTTATTCAAAAATGGAAAGGAGCCGCTTCATCTTGATTAATTTCAGGGTCAAATTCAGAAATGGATGTGCTATAGTGTCGATTATCTTACGAAGCGAAGCATAGACTACGCAAAACGGAGGGGCTACGATGAGGCCACGGTGAAGGAACTGGAGAAAGAATTCGACTCTGTACGCGAAGCCATACCTCCCCATATTAAGGCACAGGGCTTTGCCCATCCCGACTTGCCGGCTTTCCCCAACAACGATCCTTTTCATGTGACCTTATTCAGCTGGGGACTTGTACCTTTCTGGGTCAAAAGCGAAGAGGAGGCGCTTCAAATCCGAAACAAGACACTGAACGCCAGAGGAGAGAGCCTATTTGACAAAGCCGCATTTCGCGAAGCAGCGAGAAAAAGACGCTGCCTCATAATGGTGGATGCCTTTTATGAATACTATCATTCCGGCAGCAAAGCCTATCCCTTCCGGATCAGATTGAAAAAAGGGGAACCCATGGTGTTGGGAGGTATCTGGGAGCATTGTGTGCTGCCCGAGGGTAAAGAATACAGAACCCTGAGCATTGTGACCACGGCAGCCAATGAATTGCTTGCGAAGATCCACAACCGGCCACGCGGCAGCAAAGACCCTCGAATGCCCCTTATTCTGCCAAAGGAACTGGAAGATAAATGGCTGATGCCGGGGAAAGAAGAGCCGGATCGGAAACTGATTGAAGAGCTGATACGGCCCTACGATGCCGGGGAGCTGGAAGCGGAACCCTTGTTTAACCCTGAAAAACAGATTGAGATTCCATGGTAAACAGATACGAAGAACAGCAGTATTTCAGACAGCGCTGGTTAATAGCTCTTTTTGTCTTCCTGATGCTCGCCAATGCTTATGCTCTTGTGACACAGCTTTTTCTGGGTCACCCGGTCGGTAGCAATCCGGCACCCGATTGGGTGGTACTCCTGTCATTTTTCTTTTTTCTCCTGCTGCTCGTCCTGCTTTTCACGACTCACCTCGACCTGAAAATTGACAAGGAAGGCATCTCTTTTCGTTATTTCCCTTTTATCTTTCGTTGGAGGACCTATCGCTGGGAGGAAATACAAGAGCTGGAACTAAAAAAAATCAGACCGCTGATGGATATGGGAGGCTGGGGACTTCGGCCCGTAGCCGGAGGAGGCATAGGATACACCGTGAGCGGAAACAAGGTTATTCGTATCCTCCTGAGAAATGGTAAAATCCGCTATATCGGCATTTCGGATGATGAAAAAGTACGGGAAGCGCTGCGGCAGTTTTCACCCCTGAAAAAAGGAGATTAGCGCTGCGCTGCGGGCCAAAGACCTGAGAACCGATCGCAAATGCTGCGGCTTTCCGGGAGCTGATTTTTCGTTTAGGGAATTATTCCGGGCTTACCTCCGGTTAGCTTCTGCATCAGTCCAAAGTATATTTTAAGAAAGTCTTAAGGCTGTATCGGGCGGATATTCAATGAATTAGCAAATATTTGCAAAATGAGGATACTCATAGTGGAGGATGAAATCGGTATTTCAGGTTTTCTTAAGCAGGGCCTGGAAGAGGAATCTTATGCCGTAGACATTGCATCCAACGGCAGGGAAGGTCTCGATATGGCGCTTTCCGGTGATTACGATTTGCTTCTGCTCGACTGGATGCTGCCCGGGATGAGTGGCATTGAATTGCTCCGGCAGTTCAGGAAGTCAGACATGGAAACACCGGCCATATTCCTGACGGCAAAAGATACCCTGGACGAAACCATCTTCGGCTTGCAGGCCGGGGCCAATGATTATATCAAGAAGCCTTTTCATTTTGAAGAGTTGCTCGAAAGAGTCAAAGTGCAGTTGAGGCCCAAAAGTGGAGAACATGCGGAGTTTACGCTCGGGCCTATCACCCTGAACACGCGAAAGCATCAGGTGATGAAAAACGGAAAGGAAATAAAACTGACTCAAAAAGAATTTGCACTGCTCGAGTTTTTAATGAGAAACAAAGGCAATGTTTGCCGCAGAACACGCATTATCGAAAGCGTCTGGGACATACATTTTGAGTACAACACCGGAGTTATAGATGTCTATATCAATGCACTCAGGAAAAAACTCGGATTGAATGAAAAAGAAAACTACATACAAACAGTAAGAGGGGTAGGCTACATAGCCAGAGAAATATGAATCTAAGCTTCAAAAACAGAATTGCTTTTCACTACATGATTGCCACGGCCATTATCATGGCCCTGGTTTTCGGCTTTGTCTATTTCATGGTCAGGGAAACGGTTTTTCGTCACCTCGACCACGATTTGTCATTCGAAGCGGAAAAGCACAGCACCGAGATCAAACTGACGCGGGACAGCATCATGTTTGCCAACAAGGCCGAATGGGAAGAGCAGGAACACCGGGAGATACAGGTCAATCCGGTTTTTATTCAGCTGATCGACAGCCAGGGCCGCCTGATGGATAAATCACCCAACCTGAAAGACAATGTGCTGCCGTTTAAGAAAGAAAAGTTCGGAGGGCATTTCGATGCACGACTGAATGGAAAAGCCATTCGTCAGGTGCAGTTGCCCATTGAGGAAAACGGTAAGATCCGCGGGTATATCCTTTCAGCCATATCATCTGAGGCGGAAGAATCAGTGATTATGCGCCTTCGCAATGTCCTGCTTCTTTCCTATCTGTTTGTGCTTATCGGATTGTACTTTATTTCGCGTTTTCTGGCCGGACGAAGCATCATACCGGTCAAGAAAATGACCCGCACAATACAACGAATACGAAAGAATAACCTCAATGAGCGCGTAGAACTTCCGCGAAACAAAGACGAGATATACGAATTATCGGCCGGATTCAATGCCTTGCTGGAGCGCATCGAAAGTGCCATGGAGCGTGAGAAACAGTTTACCTCAGATGCCTCACACGAGTTGCGGACACCGCTGGCTACCCTGCGGGGTACGCTCGAAGTCTTGCTGAGGAAAAAACGAAGCCCCGAAGAATATGAAGAGAAAATCAAATGCAGTCTCTCGGAAATCAACAGAATGAGCGATACGATTGAGCAGCTGCTGCTTCTGGCACGCCTCGATAACGGAAAGACAGATCAAAAGGAATCTGAAGTTTCCATAGCCACACTGATGGACGATATTCTCTCAAGGCGCAAGGCGGAAATTTCAGAAAAGAAGCTCAAAATATATTTGGACATCCACGAAAACGGTGCGTATTCCGTACCTCACTATCACGCCCATCTGATTCTTGACAATCTTATCAGCAACGCCATCAAATACTCGTATGAGCAGTCGCCACTGCGGGTACGCATCTCAAAGGTGAATGATAAGATACGCTGTGAAATCGAAGACAAAGGAATCGGAATCAGGGAAGAAGATCAGAATCAGGTATTCAATCATTTCTTTCGCTCCGAGGCCCTTGAGCACAAAGACATTCCCGGAAACGGACTCGGGCTCTCCATTGTGAAAAAATCTGCCGAGGCCATCGGTGCGAAGATTGAGGTCAAAAGTGTGCCCGGTGAGGGCAGCACCTTTACCGTGGTTTTTTAAGCAAATCTTAAGAAGGGCTTGAGAAAGCTCTAAGGGCCGTGCCACTAGCTTTGCAGTGTCAAAGAATGACCGCAGATGCTAGACAGAATCATACGTTACAGTATACATCATAAACTCATTGTCCTCCTGTTTTCCGCACTCATTGTGGGATTCGGACTTTATTCCCTTTCCCAGATTCCCATCGGGGCCGTGCCCGATGTGACCAACAATCAGGTACAGATTATCACCACTTCGAGAAATCTTGCCACCGAAGACGTAGAGAAATTTCTCACATATCCGGTCGAGCTGGAAATGGCTAACCTGCCGGGCGTTAAGGAAATTCGTTCCGTATCAAAATTCGGATTATCTGTGGTGACGGTGGTTTTCAACGACCGCATCGGAACCTATCTTCCCCGCCAGCTTATTGCCGAAAAGATCAAATCGGCTGAGGAGAAAATACCGGCCGGATTCGGAAAGCCTTTCATGGGGCCTATCAGTACCGGACTCGGGGAGATTTATCAATATGTGATTGAGGTGGATTCCGCATACCGCGATCAATATTCCTTAATGGATCTGCGCACCATTCAGGATTGGATCATCAAGCGTCAGCTTTCGGGAATACCCGGAGTGGTGGAAGTAAACACCTGGGGCGGCTATCTCAAGCAGTATGAAGTGGGTGTAAACCCCGAAAGGCTGCGCAGCATGCACATCTCCATTGGAGAGGTTTATGAGGCATTGCGAAAAAACAACAGTGTAGCCGGTGGTGGCTATATTGAAAAAGTAAATCAAAGTTATTTTATACGGGGTGAAGGACTGCTTTCGGGCCTGGAGGATATTGAAAACATCGTAGTGACACGAAGATCGGGAGTGCCTGTCTATATCAGGGATCTCGCCCAGGTGGGATATGGCCATGCGACACGTTTCGGAGCGATCACCGGAAACGGAGAAGGCGAAAAAGTGCTGGGCCAGGTAATGATGCTGAAAGGAGCCAACTCAAAAGCCGTGATTGATGCGGTAAAGAAAAGGGTGCAGGAGATAGAATCGGCTCTGCCTCCGGGCGTACACATCAACGCTTTTCTGGAACGAAGCGAGCTGATAGAAAAAACGACCTCGACCATAGCCGAGAACCTGATATTGGGTTGTCTCATTGTAATCTTTGTAGTTGTTTTGCTCCTGGGCAATCTGCGATCGGGCCTGGTGGTGGCTTCCGTCATCCCAATGACCCTGCTCTTTGCGCTCTCTCTGATGTACATCTTCGGAGTGGATGCCAATCTGATGAGCCTTGGTGCCATCGATTTCGGTATCATCATTGACGGGGCCGTTATCATAGTGGAATTCATTGCTTATAAGATCACAAGCGAACGACAAAAACTCCTTTCACTTTCCAAAGCCGAACGACAGGGCCTGATCGACAGCATTACGCACCACGGGGCCAGTAAAATGATGCACTCGGCTGTTTTCGGTCAGCTCATTATCATCATTGTTTTCATTCCCATCCTTTCTCTGGTTGGTGTGGAAGGAAAGATGTTCCGCCCCATGGCATTGGTCTTCACCTTTGCATTGCTGGGTGCCATGTTGCTTTGCTTTACCTACGTGCCGGTAATGGCTTCGCTTTTTATCAAGCCATCGAAAAAAGAGGGTAAAAACTTCTCGAAACGTCTGATTTCCTTTCTTGAAGACCGTTATCAGCCGACCATTGCCTGGGCACTGAGAAGAAAAGAGCTGGTGCTTTCTCTGGCCCTCATTCTGCTTATCTCCGTTTTTTATCTCTTCACCCGAATGGGAGGTGAGTTTGTACCTACCCTGGATGAAGGCGACTTCGTGATACAACCCGTATTGAAAACCGGGACTTCGCTCAGCAATACGGTAAAAGCGACCACACGCATCGAAAAAATACTTCTGCGCTTCCCCGAAGTGGAACAGGTGGTGAGCCGCATTGGTGCTGCCGAAGTACCCACCGACCCGATGTCAATGGAAGAAAGTGATGTAATCATCAAACTAAAACCCAGACGCGAGTGGGTGACGGTCCACAGCAAAGATGAGCTGGCCGACCGATTCAAGGAAGCCCTGACGGCTGAAATTCCCGGAGTGGAATTTGAGTTTACCCAGCCCATTGAAATGAGGTTCAACGAACTGATAACGGGTGTGAGGGCGGACTTGGCGATTAAGATCTTCGGAGAGGACCTCGATATACTTTACAGCAAAGCCCTTGAGATTGGGAAAGCCATTCGCAATGTGGAAGGCGCTGCCGATATCAGCGTGGAGAAGGTAGCTGGCTTGCCGCAAATGACGGTAAAATATGATCGACAGAAAATCGCCAAATACGGCCTTAACGTAGAAGACCTGAATCAGGTCATCACCATGGGATTTGCGGGATTGGCTGCCGGAACCATGTTTGAAGGCGAAAAACAGTTCGACCTGGTACTCCGCTTTGACGAGGCGCACCGCAGCGGTATCGAAGATATTGAGAAGGGCTCTATTGCCCTCGAAGACGGCCGCTCGCTGCCTTTAAGCGAATTTGCAAGCATTCGCTATACCAAAGGGCCGGCAAAGATTTCGAGAGAAGATACAAGAAGACGCATTGTGGTAGGCGTGAATGTACGCAACAGGGATTTGGAATCGGTAGTGAAAGATGTGAAGGCCATTATTTCTAAAAAGGTCAAGCTGCCCCCGGGTTATACCGTTCGCTATGGCGGGCAGTTTGAGAATCTGAGAACCGCCAGAGCCCGGCTGATGCTGGCCGTTCCGATTGCACTCCTGCTCATTTTTGTACTGCTCTATTTTGCTTTCAACTCTGTCAAAGAAGCGCTTATGATTTACAGTGCCATTCCCCTCTCGGCAGTGGGAGGTGTTTTGCTCCTCTACATGCGGGGACTGCCGTTCAGCATTTCTGCCGGGGTCGGGTTTATCGCTTTGTTTGGTATTGCCGTATTGAACGGAATCGTTCTGATTGAGGAATTCAAAGAATTGAAAGCAAATGGAATAAAAGACATTCATAAACGCATCCTGGTAGGTACTCGAAAAAGGCTGCGGCCCGTCCTGCTTACAGCAACGGCTGCTGCTCTGGGATTCCTTCCCATGGCCATTTCTACATCGGCAGGTGCAGAAGTGCAGCGACCGCTTGCCACGGTAGTCATAGGCGGACTGATTTCGGCAACGGCCCTGACACTCATTGTACTTCCTGTGCTCTATGCCATGTTTGAACGGCAGTCAATGAGAAGGAGGAGAATAAAGAACCCACTGGCTCTTTTGATGATTATCACAGCCGTACTGCTGCCTTTGCGTACAGAGGCACAGACGCTGATCACACAGGAGGAAGCCATCTCCATCGCTTTGAGAAATAACAAGGGACTGGAAGCAGCGGAACTGCAAGTATCGGAGAGCCGCCAACTGAAAGGCAGTGCATTTGATCCCGGAAAGACTGAATTTTACTACAGTTTTGACCAGAACAACCTGAGCCCCGAGAATCAGCCCCTCAATGTCTGGGGCCTGAGCCAATCCTTTGAGTTTCCAACCATTTATTCGGCAAGGAAGAAGATTTACGAAAGCCGGGAAGATTTGTCGGAAGACCGATATCAGATCCACCGGATAGAGCTCATCAGAAATGTGGCCCTGGCATGGAATGAGGCGGTGTACTGGAAAGAGGTGTCGCAGAAGCTGCAATTTCTTGACAGCCTTTACAGCGATTTTGCATCTGCAGCCGGCAAACGTTTTGAGGCGGGGGAATTTAATTACCTCGAAAAGGCAACAGCCGAAAGCAAAAAACAGGAAAGCGAAGTCAGACTGAGCCAGAGCTTTGAACGCATTCGCATGGCCGAAATGCGATTAAACCAATACCTGCAATCGGATACTTTTTATTCTGTTCCGTCCGAAGCCTTCGGCCCGCTCTCCATGAAGGCAGGGGACCTGGAGAGCCATCCCGGTATCCGCATGCGTGAACATGCCAGGGAGTGGTCGCAAAGAAAACTGCAATATGAAAAGCAGCGCCTGCTTCCCGATTTGCGTGTCTCGCTTTTTAAAGGATTTAATCCGGGCAGTCTGCCCGGAGCCTATGGCGGGGTAGAAGCCGGTGTGAGCCTTCCGCTTTGGTTTGGCTCGCAAAAATCAAGAATAGAAGCCTCAAAAACGGGAATTATGATTCGCGATGCCGAATCAGAAGAGTATCGCATTGCTCTGAAAACAAGGTTTGAGAGGCTGCAAAGCCAGGCCAGCCAATATCAGAAGATGCTCGATTACTATGACGAAACCGGAAAGACTCTTGCCGGGGAAATGGTAAAACATGCCCTTAAAGCATATGAAATGGGGGAGATTGATTTCCTTCAGTATGTGCAACTGATCGATCATTCCATGGCGATAGAACTGAACTATCTCAATGCGCTCCGGAAGTATAATGAGAGCATACTTGAGATCAATTACCTAACGAAATAAATGCCTGAATATGAAAAATAAAAAGATCTTAATCCTTTTCTTTCTGGTCCTTGCCGGCAGCAGTGCCATGTTATCCTGTTCCTCACTGGGAGAGAGCAGTGCAATGGGCGAAACCGGTACACTTGAGGAAGCCGAAAACAATGTGTACGTAATTACCCCGTCACAATTCAGTGCCTCAGGCATGAAGATGGGAACGCTGAGTAAGAGAAATTTCAGCCAGTCGGTCAAAAGCAACGGCATGATTGAAGTGCCACCTGAAAACAAAGCATCCATCGGTACCTATTTTGGTGGATATGTCAAAGACATCACTTTGCTGCCGGGCGATAAGATTAAAAAAGGACAAGTCCTCTTTACCCTTGAGAATCCTGACTATATTGAAGTTCAGCGCGACTTTCTCGAAGCCAAAAGTCGTCTGGGCTATCTCCGCTCCGATTATGAAAGACAAAAAAGCCTGGCAAGCGAAGGTGTCAGTTCTGAAAAAAAATACCTGAAGGCGCAGGCAGAATACCAGGCCACGAAAGTGCGTGTTGAATCACTTCGAAAGAAGCTGCAACTTATGAATATTGATCCCTCCGGATTGAATGAAAATAACATACGGAGCATTATCCCGGTAATGTCGCCCATCAGCGGCTATGTGACTGAGATCCACCTGAGCAAGGGATTGTTTGTCGATCCGTCTGATGTGGCCATGAATATTACAAATACGGATCATTTGCATCTCGAACTGAGTGTTTTTGAAAAGAACCTGGGAGAGATCCGGAAGGGTCAGGAGATCAGTTTCCGGGTTCAAAATAACCCTTCTTCGAATTACCATGCCCGTGTGCACCTTGTCAATCCTTCCATTGACCGGGCCGAACGGACGTTCAATATTCATGCTCACCTTGCCGAAGGAAGCAATCCTTCTTTGTTTGTACCCGGAATGTATGTGGAAGCAGAGATTTTTATCCGCTCGCATGACGGGCTTGCCCTGCCTCATGAGGCAGTCGTAGAAAGCGATGGAAAAAAATATGTCCTTGTGCTGAGCGACAGCACGGATTCGGAACTGATATACGAGAAAAGAGAAGTAATAACCGGAGCATCGGGCGATGACTATTTCGAGATACTGAATGCCGGAGAATTTAATGAGAATACCCGTTTTTTACTGACCGGGGCATTTAACATTATCAGCGAATAAAAAGAGAAAAAGTAAAAAGAAGCATTTATTCCCCTAAAACAAATAAATCATGAACGGAGCACATCTTCACTTGTTAGTCAATCATTTTCCTATTGTCGGAGTAATACTTGCCACGCTGGTTTTGATTGCGGGATTTATATTCAAAAACACATCAGTCAAGGTTACCGCGCTGGGCTTATATGTGTTTAGTGCCTTGTCATCTATCGCGTCCTACCTGACGGGCGAGCAGGCCGAAGAAGTCGTTGAGCATCTGGCTGGAATAAGCGAAACCCTCATACATACGCATGAGGAGTTTGCAGAGTTTTTTCATATAACAACGCTGATTCTGGGTGCACTGGCTCTGCTTACTTTGATTCTTCATTACCGGAGATCACCTTATGTCCGTTATCTCTTCATTGCAATCTTCATAGCGGCAGCAGTTGATATTTATGCAGCCAAACAAACGGGAAGCAGTGGCGGTGAAATTCGCCATTCTGAAATTCGTCAGGGTTCCGGCATCATTCAGCTTGACACGCAGCAGGAGGGAGTCAGGCATAAAGATGATGACGATGATGATGATTAGGAAATAGCAGTTCCGGAGGCGGGGTGCAGTGCTTCCTTCCTCCGGAGCTTTCTTTTTACACCAAACACCCGGCTATGTACGAATTTTCCCATTGGTTCTTTATTCTTCTTTTTATGGCATTGATCTTTTTTATTGCCTGGCTTCATTGGCCACGGAATAAAAACAAATCATTGCAGCTCAACGGATTAATGTGCCGACTATATGGCATTAGCAGGAATCCCAATTTTATGTTCTATTATCTTGTGATTCTGGTCTATCTCCTGATATTTCCTTCTCTGGTCCTTTTCGGCCTCTATTTGCTGCTCATTGTAGTCAACCACCGACTCATTTTGGAACAGGAACGCTATCTCGAAACGATATACGGTGATGACTTCCGCAACTACAAAAACAGTGTCAACCGTTATCTCAGCTTCCGCTATGTGCCCGATAAATCGGTGCATTGCATGAAAAATATGAGCCGGGAATTGTAATTTTAGCCAAAGACCCTGCCGCTTGCGTTGAGCTAGTTGGCAGGAGAAGAGGTAAAAATCAATTTGCGAATACAGCATCACACTGCAAACTGCTGAAGCCGGAAGGAAGAATTATGAAGCTACTGCTTGTTGAAGACGAAGTGAGGGTCTCTTCCTTTATTAAACGAGGCCTGGAGGAAGAAGGCCATCAGGTGATTCAGGCATTTGATGGCAAAGAGGGCCTGAGGCTGGCCATACAGGAGGATTTCGATTTGATTATCCTTGATGTGGTAATGCCGGGAATGAGCGGCATTGAATTGTGTGATGTACTGAAAAATCAATACAAACTCGGGGTGCCCATACTTATGCTGACAGCCCTCGGAGCTACCGATGATATTGTGCTGGGATTGGAAACAGGCGCTGACGACTATCTGAGCAAACCGTTTAAATTTAAAGAGCTGCTGGCGCGCATACATGCACTGAGCCGAAGGACAAAAAGCATTTCAAAGCCTGAGACCGAACGCCTTACAGTGCTTGACCTCGAAATGGACCTTCAGTTGAGGGAAGTGCGCAGAGCAGGAGTCGAAATCCGGCTCACAGCCAGAGAGTTCCGCCTTTTGGAGTTTTTACTCCGAAACAAAAACCGGGTGGTAAGCCGAACCCAGATATTGGAACAGGTATGGGGAATTGACTTTGACATGGGAACCAATGTCATAGACGTTTACATCAATTATCTGAGGAAAAAAATTGACCGGGATCATGAAGAAAAGATCATCAGGACGGTCATAGGCATGGGATACATCATTAAAGAATAGATCATGCTCATCCGTACACGTCTTTCTCTTGTATTCTCTTTCATTGCCAGCGGATTGTTTATTCTTTTCGGAGCCTTTGTCTACTATTACTCTTCTGTTCACCGTAATCGGGATTTTCTGAACCACCTGAAAGAACGGGTCGAAATCACCGAGAAAATATTTCTTGAGAAGGAGTCTTTTACCGATGAGGAATTTGAAAAAATAAGGAAACAGTTTCTGCATACCCTTCCCGAAGAGACCGAAGAAGTGCTCGAGCTGGGAGGAAACGAAGCGGAGAAATTCAGCTACGAATACCCGGCCGGTCTGAGAAAACGCCTTCTTGAAGAGGAAAGTCTCGAATTCAAATGGGGGGATAAACGGGGCGTAAGCCGTGTTTTCCGGGTGAAAGGAAAAGACTATCTGATCATTGTAACGGCAAGAGACGAGACCGGCCAGCGCTATCTGACGGATCTCAGAAAGATCATCCTGTCTCTTCTGCTTTTTGGTATTCCTTTGATCTTCGTAAGCAGTTATTTTGTGACGCGCCAGACATTAATGCCGATTTTAAGAAAGATCGAAAGAGCCAACAGCATCAGCGCTTCGAATCTCCACCAACGCCTGGAAGTGCTGAACCCGAACGATGAAATAGGCCGGATGGCCATAGCTTTCAATCAATTGCTCGATCGCCTGGAGACTTCCTTTGAAGCGCAGAAAGCCTTCATCCGGAATGCATCGCACGAGATACGTAACCCGCTCACAGCTATTTTGGGCGAGGCGGAGGTTGCCCTGAACCGGAAAAGAAACGATAGGGAATACAAAGATGCATTGAAGGCCATTTTGTACGAAGCCGAGATACTTAATCAAACCGTGAGCAACCTGCTCCAGCTTTCACGCGTGCAGGTAGCCGATGAACAGATTTCCTTTGAAATGCTGGACATGAGGAAGTTTATACCTGAAGTCATGGATAGTTATGCATTTCAAAATCCCGACCACCAGATCAAGCTGAACTGCGATGAAGCGGATAAGCCCTTGCCGGTGAAGGGAAACCGCAGCCTGCTCCTGGCCGCTTTCAGCAATATTGTTGACAATGCCTGCAAGTTCTCGGACAATCAACCTGTTGAGGTCAGGATGCATAGCTCCGGAAGTGGTGTGAACATCACAATCATCGACCGGGGGTTTGGTATCTTGAAAGAAGATATGGCAAAAGTCAGCACTCCCTTCTTCAGGGGAAGCAATGCGATGGGCATCAAAGGATCGGGCATTGGCCTTTCCCTCAGCGTAAAAATCATCGAACTGCACAAAGGGACACTTGAGATACAATCAGAGCCGGGAAAGGGAACGCGAGTTATGATTTTCCTGCCATTGATCTAGCTATTACAGGGCTTCTAATCTCATTTTAATTTGCTTTTAATCTGCTTCTAATTTCACGATGCTATCATTGCGGTCAATTAAAAAGTGACCAAAAATGAAGCAGGATAATCCCGGTAAAAGCAGCTCTATATTTTCATCTCTTCGACATGATCTGCCTGCCAGTATCGTGGTTTTCTTCGTGGCCGTGCCACTCTGTCTGGGCATTGCCCTGGCAAGTGGAGCCCCGTTGTTCTCGGGTTTGATAGCAGGCATTGTAGGTGGCATTGTGGTGGGCGCATTGAGCAACTCCTCTCTCGGTGTGAGCGGACCGGCAGCCGGTCTGGCGGTTATTGTACTGAATGCAATACAGTCATTGGGCGCATTTGAAACCTTCCTGCTGGCGGTAGTGCTGGCCGGTGTATTCCAAATTGTTATGGGGCTTCTGAAAGGAGGGGTTATTGGATATTATTTCCCGTCCTCGGTCATCAAAGGAATGTTGACCGGTATAGGAATTATCATTTTTCTGAAGCAAATTCCCCATGCCTTCGGCTATGACGGGGATTATGAAGGGGATCTCTCTTTCTGGCAGATGGATGGAGAAAACACCTTCTCGGAGCTGAGCAATATGTGGTCTTATCTCTCACCGGGGGCAATCATCGTGAGTATCGTCTCTCTTTTCATTCTTATCAGTTGGGATGTCTATTTCATGAAGAAACACAAATTCTTCAGACTGGTTCAGGGTCCCCTCGTAGCTGTGGCCTTCGGAATAATTTATCAAATCATGGCCAAATCTCTTTTTCCCGAATTTGCCATCGAGGCGGGGCACCTTGTAAGTGTTCCGGTGGCCGGCAGCTTTTCAGGATTTATAAATCAATTTACCCTCCCTGACTTTACTCAAATTGGCAATGCCGAAGTGTGGGTGGTAGCGCTCACCCTGGCTGTGGTGGCCAGCCTTGAGACCCTGCTCAGCGTGGAAGCCACAGATAAACTCGACCCCTACAAACGAATTACCAATACCAACCGTGAACTTTTTGCGCAAGGTACGGGCAACATGATTTCCGGATTGATTGGCGGACTGCCCCTGACACAGGTTATTGTACGAAGTTCTGCTAATGTTCAGTCGGGTGGAAGAACCAAATTGTCGGCCATTATGCATGGCTTCCTCCTGCTGATATGTGTTGCGCTTATTCCCTTCGTCCTAAACATGATCCCTCTGGCCGTGCTGGCGTGCATCCTTTTTGTAGTTGGCTACAAACTGGCGAAACCCACCTTGTTTAAGCAAATGTATCGCCT
>WFPF01000010.1 GCA_015487695.1 Chitinophagales bacterium | reverse complement strand
CTCTTTTTCTCTTCAACCTTAACGCTTTTTAAGAGGCTGATAAGCAACCGGGTATTCTGTTCATGGCGTAATTCTTGTATAAAAGCGGGCATTACTGACTTCGCATATTATCTTTATACAAAAGCCATTGAATATGAAAAATCTCCTTATTGCCAGTCTTCTTCTTTTCTCTTTTTTCGGATATTCCCAGGAGGAGGCCATAAAAACCGACTCTAAAATCGAAGCGGTGACTGTCTATTTCAATCAGGCCGAAATCAGCCGTACGGCAAAGACAAAGATTCCCGGCGGCAAACATGTGCTTCGATTTACCGGCCTCTCTCAATATCTTGATCCGGCATCGCTGCAAGTCATCGGAAAGGGAAAGTTTACCATTCTTTCGGTGCGGCATCAAATCAATTTCCTCGAAGAGCAGCAAGCCGATGCCCGCCTCGAAGAGCTGAGGAATAAAGTAAAAGAGATTCAGAACAAAGTGGCCGACAACAATGCCATGCTTTCGGTATTCAGCAGCGAAGAAGCCCTGCTGAATGAAAACAGGAAGATAGGAGGAAGCGAAACGGGAGTAGATGTGGGCGGACTGAAAGAAGCGGCCACCTTTTATCGTTCGCGCATGCTTGAAATAAAGAAAAAACAACTGGAGCTGAAGCGCGCCAATGAAAAGCTGAACAAAGAGTATCAAAAGTATCAGGGCCAGCTCAATGCCCTGCTCAATCCGGAGCAGGAACCCGGCTCCGAAGTACTGGTGAGCATCGAGGCCCGGGAAGCCGTGCCACAGGCCGAATTTGTCCTGCAATATGTGGTAGATCATGCGTCATGGTTTCCGAGTTACGACATTCGGGGCAAGGGGCTCAACGATCCCCTGGAACTTGAATGGAAGGCCAACGTCAGCCAGCAAACGGGAGTAGACTGGAAAGACGCAGCCATTACATTTTCTACAGGAAATCCCTCTCTCGGAGGCGTCAAGCCCGAGCTCGACAAATGGTATCTGGACCTGCGCAACGGCTATCCCTACAGCTATCACAGCGGATCATACCTGAGCAACAAGGGCGAAGCAGAGGGTTATGTTTTGGATGCATCCAGCGGTGAAGCGATTCCCTATGTCACCGTGCGCGTTGCCGGTAGCACCATTGGCACCCTGACGGATGTGCACGGACACTTCAAACTTGTAGTTCCGCGCAATGCGCGTTACCTGGAATTTTATTTTGTAGGATATGAAAAAAGGAGTATGCCCTTACAGAATGCATTGATGACCGTTTATCTGCAGCCACAAACAAAGGGTTTGGAGGAAGTTGTGGTAGAAGACCATCCTCAATTGCTGAGGAACAAAAAGGTTGGAGGAATGGCCCCCGGAAGACCGGGAGCCGATGCAGAGGCCGAGCCCCTGGCTGCTGCGCCACAGGTTGAGCAAAGGACTCAAAGCATCAGCCGCACATTTGCAGTAAGGGAGCGCTACACCATCCGCAGCGAAGGCACACCCAGCACGATCCGGATTGCCCGCACATCCCTGGATGCCCGCTTTCTGTATTATGCCGTTCCGAAAATCGAAAATGATGCTTTTCTCGCAGCCGAAATCACCGGATGGGATAGCCTCAATCTCCTGGCCGGGGAAGCAAACCTCTACTTTGAAGGAGCTTTCGTAGGAAAAACGGTGATTGATCCGGCAAGTACAGGTGACACACTTTCCCTCTCGCTTGGCAGAGACCCCTCGGTGGTGGTCAGCCGCGAAAAGATCAGGGACTTCAATAAGAAGCGCTTTCTGGGAAATAAAAAGATACAAAGTACGGGCTGGGAGATTCGCGTTCGCAATAAAAAAGAACAGCCCATTCGCATCGTGATTCAGGATCAGATTCCGGTCTCACACAGCAGCGAAATAGTTGTCACCGCTGAGGAGCTGGACGGAGCGAAACTTGACGCGAAGAACGGGCATCTGGAATGGGTGCTCGACATTCCCGCGGGCAGCAGCAAGATTGTGCGATTCAGCTACAGCGTGAAATACCCGAAGGGCGGAAATATTCCCCTGGAATAAAGATTAATGCCTGACGCGAAAAGCGGATAAGCCGGCCACCGGGTCGGCTTCTTTCTATGCGATCGCCTTACTCTTCAAGTAAGTTTTGAATGATTTCATTAAATTTTTGCACTGTTCGCTCATACGCTTCCCCGGTGGCCGGGCCGCTAAATCCGCTGTGAACTTTACGGATTCGGCCGCTCCGGTCAATGAAGAAAGTGGTCGGGTAACTGTAGAGACGATCGATGGGTAACTGCGCTTCTGCCTCTCCGATTTTTCCGGCAAAGAGGATTGTGTATGGAATTCCGAGGTTATCGCGCATGCGCAGGATGTTTTCTCTTTCCTTGTCAAGATCTCCACTGCGCTCATAGGCCAGCGAAACCACTTCCAGGCCTTTGTCCTTGTACTTTTCATAGAGTCGGGTCAGCAGTTTTGCTTCGTCTTTACAGTTCGAACACCAGGTACCCATTACTTCCACCACAAGCACCTTTCCCCTGAAACGCTCGTCACTGAGACTGACCGGCTGCCCCTCCAGGTCGCTGAAAGTATGGAGTATGCGCTCTTCTCCCGGTTTGAGCCGGGTCATGCTCTCAGGATCAGGCAGTGTAAACGCTTCGTCCCGGAAGGCAATCCATGGATAAACACCGGACCTTCCGGAATATAAAATCCCCCGGATGGTGTCTCCAACTTTTGCTTTAAAAAGATAAGCAAAGGCCCCGTCAAATTCGGAAAGATAGAGACTGTCGCCACTCACAACTCCTTCGAGATAACGGTAATCACCGGTGGGAGAGTCAAAAGTCCCTTTGAGCTTATTCCCCTTCTGATGAAAAATACCAAGTTTGACTCTTTCCCGTTCAGGATCGCCCGGATGAAACACCGCTTTCCATTTTCCACTGATATCAACGGCCGGTACCTGAAGAGCTGTATCCGGGAAAAAACGATATGCTACCCCGTGAACCGCCCGAAAGGGGAGTCGATAATCGCTTCCGGCAGAAAGATACCACCATTCACCTCGCATGGTATCATCTGCCACAGCCAGATGAATTTCAGAATGAAAAACCGGCATCTTGATAATCAGTGAATCGTTCGTCATGACCAGGTCCTGCACTTCAATGAGTTCTTCACCGTTTTTGATGCTCATCAAAGGACTGCCATCTGAGTAGCTCAGGTTAAAATTAAAGGGCAGCCAGGCGCCTTTGAGCCTTATCTCCGCTCGCCAGATACCCTCCGGAGGTATCGGAGATTTCGTATTCTCCTTTGGGCGACATGCCGAAAACAGCATTGGCAGCCACAGTGCAAGCCAGATGATTTTTTTCATTTTGTAGCAGATTTGGCACAAATGTAGCAAGTACGTGAAGATATCCTCCTCCCATTTGTCCGGGGGGCGTATTTTTGCAGAAGAAGTGCATCTTATGACAATCAGGCGATTTATTTTTCTTTTCCTTCTGACCATTGCCCTTCTTGGCACTGCATCGTGCAGTAAAAAGACGGGGTGCCCCACCTACGATCAGAAATCAGGAAAGTATAAAGCCAAGTCGGGGAAGAAAGTGAAAGACCAGGGCCTTTTCCCCAAAAAGATGAGAAGATAAAAATCAAGGGGATTTAGATGCTTTTAAGCGCTGCTGCCATCTGCCGGAGCGCTTTTTCGATCATCGGCCAGGGGGCGGCAAAGTTGAACCTTAAGAATCCACGCCCCTCTTCTCCAAACTCCAGTCCGTTGTTCATTCCCACTCCGGCTTTTTCAATCATAAACCGATGTATATCCTCCACGGGTACCATTCGAAAGTCGAGCCACGCCACATAGGTCCCCTCGGGCTGAATCAGCTCAACACCGGGCATTTCCATTCGAATGAAATTTTGCAGTTTTCTGTAATTGCTTTCCAGGTACGGCAAGAGTTCATCCAGCCAGTCTTCGCCTTCGGTATAGGCTGCCTCACTTGCCGTGATACCCAGCACATTATTCATAAAAATGCCGTTGCGGTGACGCGCCCGTTCAAATCCCTGTCTCAGCTTTTTGTTGGGTATCACCACAAAGGCGGTATTAAAGCCTTGAAGATTAAATGTTTTTCCGGGTGAAGTGGCGGTAATGGTAATATCAGCCAAATCCTTGTCGAGGGCGGAAACGGGCACATGAACCCCTTCGCTGTAGACAATATCCCAATGGATTTCATCCGAAACGATTTTGGCTCCGTAGTGCAGGCAGTATTCCCCGAGGGTCTCCAGTTCCTGTTTGGTATAAACCCTGCCGACCGGGTTATGCGGATTGCATAAAATGATAGCCTTTGCTCCCGCTTTCAGGTAATTTTCGAGCCCCTCAAAATCCATGTGATATTGTCCCTCATCAAGCCGGAGCGGATTGAGGAGGAGCTTTCTCCGGTTGCGTTTCACCACGTTGTAGAATGGATGGTAAACGGGAGGCTGAATGATGACCCCGTCACCGGGTTTTGTTATGCTTTGTATGGCAAAATCGAGTGCCGGAATCACACCCGGACTAAATTGAAGGCTTTCCCGCTCCACTTTCCACAGGTGCCTTTTTTCGGCCCAGGAGGCAAAGGACTGCCAGTAGGACTCCGGCATCAGTGTATAGCCAAAACAGTTGTGCTTTATTCTTTGCTGCAATGCCCGCTGCACGGCCGGAGGAGAAAGAAACTCCATGTCGGCAACCCAAAAAGGCAGGACCTTGTCGCTTCCGAAAACCTCACTGCGCATATCCCACTTCACACTGTGGGTTCCGCTGCGATCTATGATTTTATCAAAAGGGTATTTCATGGGGAGGGATTTCTGCTTACAAAAGTACCTGAAAAACGGCTCATCGTGAAAAATATCAGGGCGCTCTTGCAACCATCAGGCGGGCGTGGCAGTCTATCTATATAAAGTTTCTCATAAGGCTCTGAAAAACTTTTTCCTCTCTTATTAATTGCGTTTAATAGAGCGAAACCCAAAGGCCGGGAAGCGAAACTCCCGGCCTTTTTCGTCCTCCCCCGTTTCACTTTATTTTATCTTTTCTAAATTGAAAAGAAAAAGCCATGTCTTCGAGAAGAAAATTCCTGCGCCATCTCGGCACTGCCGGTATCCTTCCTTTTGTCCCGGCTGTATTAAACATCGAAAGCTCACCCGCCATACTTTCCCGCATTCTTGATTACGACCGCGAGGGAGGCAAAGCCGGAGCAAACGATGAAGATTTTTGGAGGCTGGTGCAGGAGGCCTATACGGTATCGCCCAATGTCATCAACCTGAACAACGGAGGAGTCAGTCCGCAAAGCAGCAGGGTGCAGCAGGCACAAGACCTCTACAACCGGGAGTCGAACGAAGGGCCGGCCTACTACATGTGGCGCATTGTCGACAAAGGCCGGCTGACGGTCAAACGCAAGCTTGCCGAAATGGCGGGAGCTAGCCCCGAAGAAATTGCCATACAGCGAAACACGACCGAGGCACTCGAAAACCTGATTTTCGGCTTCGACTTGCAAGCGGGAGACGAGATACTTACCAGCAGCCAGGATTACCCGAGCATGCAAAATGCCCTCAATCAGCGGGCGAGGCGGGAGGGAATTCAGATAAAGAGAGTGCATGTGCCGGTTCCCCTGGATGATGAAGAAGAGCTGGTGAGACGTTTTGAAAAATCCATAAGCGCTAAAACCAGGCTCATTCTGCTCTGCCACATGATCAACCTCACCGGACAGATTCTGCCGGTAAAAGCCGTTTGCAAACTGGGCCGCCAGCATGGAATCCCGGTCATCGTGGACGGGGCCCACACCTTTGCACACTTCCCTTTTACCATGGATGAGCTGGAGTGCGATTATTTCGGAACGAGCCTTCACAAGTGGCTCTGCGCACCCTTTGGCACGGGCATGCTCTACATAAGGAAGGAAAAGATCAAAAATGTATGGCCCCTGCTGGCTGCCCCCGATGGGGAAGAGGAAAAGATTGAAAAATTCGAACACCTCGGTACGCGTTCTTTCCCGGCCGAAATGGCCATTGGCCATGCCATTGAGTTTCACCGTGGCATCGGTGGAGCAAGAAAGGCTGCCCGGCTTCGCTATCTTAGCGATTACTGGGTGTCGCGGGTAAAGGATATGAAGGGAATTCGATTCAACACCTCCTTCCGGGAGGGCGCTTATGGAGCCATTGTCAACTTTTCCATTGACGGAATGAGCGCAGCCGATATACAAAAGGAGTTATTCCGCGATTACCGCATCTACACGGTGGCCATCAATCATGAAGAGGTGAAAGGCGTGCGCGTATCCCCGCATGTGTATACGACCCTGAATGACCTGGACACGCTGGTATCAGCCATCCGCAAGATGCTTACTCGGTAGAAAGAGGTGTGACGGAATAGTTTCTTTCCTCCAGAAGATTGAGCAGGCCATAAGGCCCTGCCAGGTGCCCCGCCCCCACAGCGATGAAGTAGCTCCTGTTCTTGTCCAGTTCCGTGATTTTCTGCGCCCAGTTCATATTTCGCGTTCGCAGCAGCACATCCTCATATTCCATCAGATTCGTTCCTTCACTCATCATATAGCGATAAAGACTGTCGAGGTCCTGCGACTTATATATTGAAATCATGGTGCTGAAATCATCTCCAAATTCATTTTCGCCCCGTACACCCTGCATGAGCATTTCAATCTGCTCGTCAAGCGGAATCGAATCGATTACGGCAATTTGCTCTTCAATGGTCTCAAGCCCTGCGATTTCCATTCCTGCCGAATCTGCCATGGACTTAAAAACCAGTTCAAAAGAGGCGGGGGATTCGCCCATCATATCGCTATAGAAGAGTTGTGTTGCCAAAAATGGCTTCATCCGAATCACCATTTTGTATTGCATTTCCTGCATCCGGAGCGTATCGAGCAGGTAACTTTTCAAGGAGTCAAACGCCTCTCTGTTCATGAGTTCCTCCAGGGTCTTTCCCTCCGGCAGCCACATCTTGCCCATGGCCCTGATCATGCTTTCCTCGTTAAGCTCGAGCTCCATGACGAGAACATCAGAAGCGAGAAGGGTCTTCCTCAGTCCGGGCCCCAGATAAAAGTCTTCTTTGGGCATCAGATGCATAGTGCCATAGATATAAACCGCTTTGCCTCCACCGGCAGGCTCAGCCTTCCAGAGCAGGCTTTTTCGTGCCCGATAGTTTTCCTTCGTTTGACTGCTCTGGGCATGTATGGCTCCCTCTGTTGCCGTGAAGAAGAAAAACAGAACCGTGAGAAGCCGAATGAGGATATTTTTCATTTATGTACTGATGTGTGGAAGATGATGAAATTCCGGAAGCAAATTACATTCCTTAAATTAGATAAGCGATAAAAATAGCTAAATGAAAAGCTTCCTTAAAAAGTTCTGGTACGCAGCAAACGGCATTCGATTTTGTTTTCGTGATCAGATCAATTTCAGGATTCACATTCTTGTGGCACTGATGGTTGTGGCCGCTGGCGTTTCCCTGGAAGTCAGCCGCTATGAATGGCTGATTCTGATCTTATGGATCATTCTGGTACTAAGTGCCGAGATGATAAACACGGCCATTGAACTGCTGACAGACAAGATCTCTCCTGAGTGGAATGAAGTAGCCGGAAAGATCAAAGACATTGCGGCCGGAGCCGTATTTCTGGCAGTCATCGGTGCTGTATCGAGCGGGCTAATTATTTTTCTGCCCCGGCTTTGGCACTGTTTTTATCCGGGTTAAAGCCTTAGCTATAAGTTTTTCAGTAAGCAGCGGTCGCTGAAGGAAGTACAATTATTGATGTAAATTAGGGAGTATAAATTTTTTCATTCTCCCATGATTCGCCCGATTCTACTCATAGCAGCATTTTTGTTTCTGCCACTTCTGGCAGATGCCACGCACATTGTGGGCGGTCGTATTTTCTACGAATGTCTGGGAGAAAACAGCTTCCGGATTACCATGAAGATCTACCGAGATTGTTACAACGGGGAAGCTCCTTTTGACAATCCTGCCAACGTGGCCATTTACCGGAGAAGCGACAACAGCCTTTTTGATGTGCTTCACATACCTCTCGGCTCCGTCACACCCATTCCGGTTATTTTGGATGACCCCTGTCTGAATGCACCCCCCAGCCTTTGTGTGGAAGAAGGCCTTTATACGGCCGTTATCAATCTTCCAACGAGCAGCGAGGGATATATTCTTTCCTATCAGCGATGCTGTCGCAATGCCACCATTGCCAACCTTTTCAACCCCAGCGAGCAGGGAGCTACCTATTTCACGGTTATCCCCGAGGTGGGCGGACTCCTTTGCAACAGCAGCCCGGTCTACAAAGAATGGCCTCCCATAGCCATTTGTGCCAACAAAACCTTTGTCTTCGACCACTCTGCCATTGATCCCGATGGCGATTCGCTGGTTTACGAATTCTGCGCTCCTCTGAAAGGAGCCAGCATTGCAGACCCGATTCCCGGAATTCCCCAGGCACCTCCTTATCAGAAAGTCAACTTCAACACGATCAGGGGATTTTCAGAACAATATCCACTCTCCTCCAATCCGGCACTGAAGATTGACCCCCATACCGGAATCATCACAGGAAAACCAACCCTTCCCGGTCAATACGTTGTGGGTATTTGCGTGAAAGAATACCGGGGAAACAAGCTGCTGGGTGAAAATATCCGGGACTTTCAGTTCAATGTTAGCGATTGCCAAAAAGAAGTGGATGCCGAAATAGCGAGGGCCTGGCCCGACACCTCTCTGAACAACTGCAAGGATTTTACCATCCGCTTTGAGAACCTCAGCTCGGGCAGCAGCCGATTTTTCTGGGATTTCGGAGTAGAATCCTTGAACAATGATTTTTCGGAGAAGGAGAATCCCTCCTACACCTATCCGGATACCGGCAGCTACCGGGTCATGCTCATTGCCGAGCCCGGAGGAGTTTGCTCTGATACCGACTACATTAGCGTCAGAATTTACCCTCTGTTGAAAGCAGGCTTCCGGGTAGAAAACAGCTGCCCCAGCGACTCGGTCCCGCTTATTGACATCAGCAGCAACAGCTACGGCCCCATCACCGCCTGGCAGTGGGACTTCGGAGACGGAAAAGAATCGGACAGCATGAATCCGGTTCACCGATACACGCGGGACGGAGATTACACTATTCGACTGACCATTGAAAATCGCTATGGCTGCCGCGACCGGCATGAAGAGAAGATAAAGATTTACCCGCGCCCTCAGAGTCGTTTTGATGTCGGCACGGTATGCCTCGACAGTCTTCTGCCCATTCAGCTCCGATCGAAAATTGACAGTGGTATTATCGTGGCGAGAATCTGGGAGCCCGGAGACGGCAATCCGCCCATTCAGTCGAGCAGCATTCCGGCCATCCGTTATCATCAGCCCGGCAGCTACCTTCTTCGCCTGATCGAAAGATCGGAGCAGGGCTGTGTGGACAGTTTCAGCCGCGAAATTATTGTCCGCCCGAGAACCGTTGCCACGGCCGGGCCTGATACTTCTATCTGCTACGGCAGTCCGCTTCGACTTTTTGCCGAAGGAGGATATTACTTTGAATGGACGCCTCCCGGACAGACCGCCAACAGCAGCTCGGTAATATTTAAACCGACAAAAGATACGCGCTACCGGGTTATCGTCCGTGACCGCTGCTATGCCGACACCGCCTGGGTCGATGTCCGGGTGCTTCCCCTGCCTCTTCTTGAAGTATCAGGGGATACCGGTATTTTGAAAGGCGGACATGCCGTGCTGCGGGCAATGAGCAATGCATCCGGGCTTTTCTGGTCTCCTTCTTTTACGCTTGACGCGAACCGTGGTCCGGAGGTGACGGCCCGACCCGAACGGAGTACCACATATACCGTAGAAGCGGTATCTGATGATGGATGCATCAACAAAAAATCGATTCGGGTAGAAGTACTGCCGGACTGCTATAATCTATTTATTCCCAATGCCTTCAGCCCCAACGGGGACGGAAACAATGACTATTTCTACCCGGTCAATCTGGGAGACGGCAAGATGATAAGCCTTTCTGTTTACAACCGCTGGGGCGAGTTGGTGCATTTTTCTTCCGCTTCGGAACTGGCCTGGGACGGGCGGCACAACGGCAGATACAGCCCGCCCGGAAACTATGTCTATGAAATCACGCTCGACTGCCAGGGTCAAACCCTGCGGGTGAACGGACATCTGCTCTTACTGCGCTAATTTTTCCCTTATAAATGCTGCCGTAAAGGAGTTTTTGGCATGTTGAAGGTCTTCGGGTGTTCCCTGAAAAAGCAATTCCCCACCCCGTTTTCCTCCTTCCGGCCCCAGGTCGATAACCCAGTCGGCACATTTGATAACTTCCGGATTGTGTTCAATTACGACAATGGTATGGCCCTCTTCAATCAATGCATTGAAGGCATCAATCAATTTTCGGATGTCGTGAAAATGCAGGCCGGTCGTGGGCTCATCAAAGAGAAATAAGATTTTGTTGCGGGTGTTGCCCCGGGCCAGAAAATAAGCAAGCTTGACCCGCTGCGCTTCCCCGCCACTAAGTGTGGAGGACGACTGACCGAGATGCACATATCCCAGCCCCACATCCATGAGGGGTTGCAGCTTGGCTGTAATTTCCTTATGCTCTTTGAAAAATGCGAGCGCCTCTTCTATGCTCATCTCCAGCACATCAAATATATTTTTCCCCTTGTACTTCACTTCCAGCACTTCTTCCCTGAATCGCTTGCCACCACATTGTTCGCAGGGCAGGTGAATGTCGGCCAGAAACTGCATCTCTACGGTGATCTCTCCTTCGCCCTTGCAATGCTCGCATCGTCCTCCCTCGACATTAAAGCTGAAGTGCTTCGGTTTAAATCCCCGGACTCTTGACATCTGCTGTCGTGCAAAAAGATCACGGATGGCATCGTAAGCCTTCACATAGGTCACCGGATTTGACCTGGACGATTTGCCAATCGGATTCTGATCGATCATTTCTATTTGCTCGATGCGATCAAGGTCACCGCTGATGCTGCGCAGGTGTCCGGGCATCAGATCCTGCCGGCCCATATGCTGAAGCAAAGCCGGATAAAGTGTTTTCTTGATCAGTGTGGATTTTCCGGAACCCGAGACACCCGTCACAACGGTGAGCGCTGCCAGCGGAAACTGTACATCAATATTCTTAAGGTTGTGCATGGATGCCCCTTCCAGATAGATATGGCCCAGGCCTCTGCGCCTGACCGGAGGCACATCGATGCGCATTGCGCCCGACAGATAGCGTGCCGTCAGGCTTTCTCCGGAGTCGACAATGGCCTTAAAATCGCCTTCTGCCACCACCCGGCCGCCATGAATGCCCGCCTCGGGGCCCATATCGATAATGTAATCCGATTCGCGCATAATCTCTTCATCGTGTTCCACCACAATCACCGTATTGCCCAAATCACGGAGATCTTTCAGCACTGTGATGAGACGATCGTTGTCTTTCGGATGCAAGCCGATGCTCGGCTCATCCAGAATGTACATGGAACTCGTCAGATTGCTGCCCAAAGTGCGGGTGAGATTGATGCGCTGGGTTTCGCCACCCGATAAGGTGTTGGATAAACGGTTGAGATGAAGATAGCCAAGTCCCAGCCTGACCATGCTGTCGAGGCGGGTATTTATTTCAAGCAGTATTCGCTCTGCAATCGTATAATCGTGCGGGCTCAGCTCCAGCTTGCTAAAAAAGGCATACAACTCATCCACCGGCATCTTTAAGAGCTGCATAATCGAGTATCCCGCAATTTTTACATAGCCCGCATCTTTTCTGATCCGGGTACCTTCACACTCAGGACAGAGGGTGCGGCCGCGATAACGCGAAAGCATGACGCGGTACTGGATTTTGTAGTTGTTCTCCTCGAGATAGCGAAAAAAATCGTTGATGCCGCGCACATCCCCTCTTCCGTTCCAAAGCAGATCGAGCTCTTCGGCATCCAGCTCGCAAATAGAGCGATGAATCGGGAAATCATACTTGAAAGCTGCGCGAATAAAGGCCTCTTTCCATTCATTCATTTTCTGACCGCGCCACGGAGCCACTCCGTTGTCGAAGACCGATAGCTCCGGATCAGGGAACACTAGTTTTTCGTCAATGCCGATGATCGTACCAAATCCTTCGCATCTTTTGCAGGCTCCATAGGGGCTGTTAAAATTGAAAAAATCAGGGGTGGGTTCTTCAAAACTCATTCCGTCTCTTTCGAACAAATTCGAAAAAGACACGGGCTCTTTCCCGTCCACACGCACGAAGCAATGTCCGTGCCCCTCAAAGAAAGCCGTCTGTACCGAATCGGCCACCCGTTTGCGAAAGGCTTCATCCGTGTCGGCTATGAGATAGCGATCTACGAGGATATGAATATCATCCTGCAAAGAGTCTGTCTCTTCCCCGAGCAAGTCTTCCAGCTCTGTTCGCCTTTGCCCAAGCATTACCCGGGTAAATCCTTTCTGCAGCAATATTTCAAGTTCTTTGCGCAGCGGCCTGCTTTCATGCCGTACGAGCGGAGCCAGAAGTTCTACTTTGGAAGAAGGCGGACAGGAAAGGATAAAGTCCACCACATCCGATACTTCCTGTTTTTTGACCCTCTCTCCGCTTAGCGGGCTGTAGGTCTTGCCAATCCGGGCGAAGAGCAGTTTCAGATAATCGAAAATCTCCGTCAGTGAGCCCACCGTAGAACGCGTAGTGCGCGTGGTCACCTTTTGTTCGATGGCGATGGCCGGACAAAGCCCCGTGATGTAATCCACATCAGGCTTGTTCATCCGGTTGAGAAACTGGCGTGCATAGGATGACAGCGACTCCACATATCTGCGTTGTCCCTCGGCATAGAGGGTATCCATTATCAGAGAAGACTTGCCCGATCCCGACACCCCGGTAACCACTACCAGTTTGTTTTTCGGTATGGAAACATCGATGTTCTTCAGGTTGTGCTGTCGTGCTCCTTTAAGCACGATATATTCCCCTTCGTCAAAAATTATTTGACGCAGGTCGTTTTTTTCTATATCTTCGTTAACGTGATTCGGCATAAAATGACTGGCAAAGTATTTGTGCCAACAAAATATAAAGAATAGGGTTCCGTTAGATCATAACCCAAAATCTTTCTTCAAAAAACCAAAATAAACGCTGCCTATAGACAACATAGTTCTACACTAATCAACTTGATTCCATTTTTTAATTAAAATTTCTGACTATGCAGGATCATGTTATTAGTGACAAAGAACTCTTGTCACAATATCAAAGCGGAAACGAGGCAGCTCTCGAATTGCTGATTACACGGCACAAAGAGAAGATTTTCACCTCCATTTACATTTTTGTCAAGGACCGGTATCTTGCTGAAGATATCTTTCAGGACACTTTTATCAAGATTATAGATACCCTGCGCAGGGGCAAATACAAGGAAGAGGGCAAATTTTTGCCCTGGGCCATGCGCATCGCACGGAATCTGTGTATCGATCATTTTCGTAAAACCAAGCGCACGCCCACTATTACCAATGGTGATGGCTACGACATTTTTGACATCCTTCGCTTCGACACGGACAATGCCGAGGATACGATGATCAGAAATCAATCGCACGACCGTGTACGGAAACTGGTCAATCAATTGCCAAACGAGCAAAAAGAAGTGGTCATCCTGCGGCATTATGCGCAGCTGAGCTTCAAGGAAATAGCCAAACTCACCGGTGTGAGTATCAATACGGCCCTGGGCCGGATGCGCTATGCGCTCATCAATATGCGCAAAATGATAGAGGAAAAGCAAATTGCGTTGTAAAAAATTGACACTCAGATAATATTTCTCTGAAGCAGGCCGTTTTGGGTAGGTAAATTGATTAATCACCCAAAAGCTGCCTATGAACAGAGATTCTACAATTAACAATTTAGTCCGTTACATCTATCACGAAACAGATATGAGAGAAAATGATGCGATCAAACGCTCGCTGGCCATGGATACAGAACTCAGAGAAGAGTATCATGAAATGCGCAAAGTGAGCAAAATGCTGGACCGTTTGATTTGCAATCCAAGTCCCACATCTGTCAACATTATTCTCAACCACAGTAAAAAGTTGGGAAGACTTGAAGCCGTATGATTTGAATTAAAGAATGGAATGACAAGAAAAGCAGGGCCCTTTGAGCCCTGCTTTTTTATTTTTACCCCATGACGAAGAAAGAGCGGTATCAGTTTTTCATCAATTATTTCAAGGAACATCGCCCCAACCCCGAGACCGAACTGGTTTATGCCAATGAGTATGAACTTATTGTGGCAGTCATTCTTTCGGCACAATGCACCGATAAACGGGTCAACATCATCACACCCCCGTTTTTTGAGACCTTCCCCGATTTCCATTCCCTTGCCCATGCCTCATTTGATCAGGTCTTTGCCCTGATTCGCTCCTGCTCATATCCCAACAACAAGAGCAAGCACCTCATTGCCATGGCTCAAATGGTGATCAATGAATACGAAGGAAAACTTCCCCGCGAAGTAAAAGAACTGATCAGGCTGCCGGGTGTGGGGCGCAAGACGGCCAATGTGCTCGTATCCGTTCTCTTCGACCAGCCTGCTATTGCTGTCGACACGCATGTATTTCGGGTAGCAAAGCGCATTGGACTGACCACCAATGCCAGAAATCCGCTGCAGGCAGAACAACAACTCGTCCGTTATATTCCCGAAGAACTTCAGGGGAAAGCCCATCACTGGCTCATTCTCCACGGCCGCTATATTTGCAAAGCCCGAAAGCCGCTTTGTGATCAGTGTGGCCTGACCTCCATCTGCAAATACTATCAAAGCCGGAAAAAGAAAAAAGAAGAGATTTAGTTCTTATCCATTTTCTTCGGAATGCCGTGTTCCGATATCAAATATACAAGCGAGGCCATCGAAGCGGCTCCAAGGTGCAACTCCCTCGGGTTTACCTTGTCAAAGGTGTCTTCCCTGGAGTGATGATAGTCAAAGTATCGCTGCGGATCGGGCAGGAGGCCGATTAAGGTAGTCCCTCCGGCTTTCAGCCTGCTGATATCGGCTCCACCATATCCTGCATTGATCATATAAACTCCATAGGGGAGAAAGAGGGGTCTATAATTTTGGAAATAGCGAACCACATACGATGAATCATTGATCGAAAAACCCCTTGGCGAAAATCCACCGGCATCGCTTTCCAAAGCGGCAATGTGTTTTTCGCCCAGCCTTTTGGCTTCTTCGGCATATTTGATTCCGCCTCTCAGTCCGTTTTCCTCATTCATAAAAAGCACGGCCCTGATGGTTCTCTTCGGGTGGTAATTGCTTTTTCTGAACAGGCGCAACACTTCCATCGACTGCACACAGCCCGCACCATCGTCATGGGCACCATCGCCCAGATCCCAGGAGTCAAGATGCCCGCCCACAGCTATGATTTCATCCGGAAATTCAGCGCCCCTGATTTCACCAATCACATTGAAGGAGCGGACTTCGGGCAGCTCATGGCAATCCATTTTAAGATAGAATTCAAGATTGGGGTCGTGTTTCAGTGCCCGGCTCATTCGCTCGGCATCTCGGGTGCTGATGGCAGCTGCCGGAATCTTTTTTGTCGGGTCGCTGTAGTGCATGACCCCGGTGTGCGGATCATCGTCAATTTTCAGTGTCATCGATCGTACGATGACAGCAAGTGCCCCATACTCTATGGCTTTTGAAGCCCCGTTGACCCGGTAGCCCACACAAGATCCGTAAGCATGAAAAGTAGATATTTTTTTTGCATCCATCGGAGTGTTGAAGAACACAATCTTTCCCCGGATGCCGGATTCGCCCAGCTGCTCCAGTTCGTCAAAGGACCTCAGCTCCACTACCGGAGCGCGCAATCCTCCGGGGGCAGTCGGCACCGATCCGCCCAGGGCACAAACATTCACTTCTTCGCGACCAAAAGTGGCATCGCTGATCATGGCGGCCTTTTCCTCGCTTCCCCGCACCCAGTGCGGCACCATCACAGGCTGCAGCCATACAGAATCGAGGCCAAGGCTGTCCATCACCTGGCGGGCCCATTCCACCGCCATGGCAGCTTCGGGCGAGCCGCTTAAACGTCCTCCGATCTTGTTGGACAAATCATCAAGCCAACTGTACGCCATCCCTTCGGTCAATGCCATGTCAAAGAAGCCTTTGATACGCAGCGAATCGGCAGAATAGTTCTGAGCCCTGACCCCCCATCCCAGAAAAAGGAGCAGTATAAGTAGTTTAAATTTCATCAAATAAAATGTTACCCAATTCTGTCTTTTGACAAGAATCGCCAGAAAACACTCCCGCGTCCGGCCTATTTGGCTTTCTTCGAAGCCTTGCTTTTGGCCGAAGCGGTTTCCGATCCGGCTTTCATTCTTCTCAATTTAGAAGCCTTGAGGCGAAACTTTCCAAATGAACCGTTCCAAATTTTGCCTCTCCTCGATCTTCTGTCTCCCTTACCCATATTTTAAAATTTTTAGCAAACAAAAATAATGTTTATCCTATATAATTCAATGCTTTCCGAAAAACGGCCTTCCGGCATGCTGCGGATAAGTTTATTTTTACGGAAAAGGAAACGTTTTCGACTCCTCTTTTTTTTGAATAAAAACTATCCGGTGCTCCGAATACTCTTATTTCTCTCATTTGCTGTTCTTGCACAAATGCCTACCCGGTCGCAGGGTGATGGACGTGTATTCAACCGGGATCACGAAACCTTGTTTCAAATCGAACGGGGACAGTTGGTGGACAGCGCTAAAATCCGCTTTACGATAAAGGGCAATGTCATTTTCAGCGGCACAAGCAGCGACCGCGACAGCATTGCCTACATGCTTAAAACGAGGGGAATTTTCAGCCGGAAAATCAGTTATCTCTATTATCCGGATGCGGCAAAGGTAAAATACAGCATCAGCCGCGGGGTTATTTATTACGGAAGAGGGCTGAACTCATACAATCAGGTGCTGAAAATCGTAAAGGAGGGGGAAAAGAATTATCGTTTTTATGCCGGAAAAGAATGGGAAGAAGTGGCCCTTGCGCTGGGCAATTTCAGCGAAGCCGAGCTTATGGCCATTGCCATCTCATTGCTCAAGATTCCCTCCGTCAGTGAAATTGCAGGCCCCCTGATCACCGAAGAACAGCTCATCCCTGCCCAGGGAATAATCGGAGTAATCAAAGCGGCATGGCGAAATGACGCCTACAGCGAATGGACCTGGGACGGACGCATGCTCAGACCGCGCTGGGGCAACCGGCCCGAAGATGAGTGGATATTCAACGGGAATAGCATTGTTCCTTATTGGGGAATTGAGGGGGAATCGGAGTGGACCTGGGATGGCCGGGTGCTGAAGCCTGCCTGGGGTGAATTTCCGGATCACACCTACACTTTTGACGGGTACACACTGAAGCCGCGCTGGGACGACAATCCCGACCGGGTTTGGATCATTGATGGCGACCGCGTGAGACCCAAATGGATCAATGACCCGGACATGGAGTTTATCATCGAAGGGAAAGTCCCCGTTCCCCTCATTGCGTTGGTCGTCCTGGGCTATGCCGACCGGCCCCGCTGATCAGCGGACTCTGCGGGAAGATAAATGCCCGGATGCCTCTTTTTCAATCTTTCGATTTCATCATAAAGTGCTTTCAGAAAAGCGCGATGTTCCTTTGATTCGGGATGAAAAGGCCGGTGCTGCAAGCCTTTTGAAACAGCTCTTAGCTTTTGGGCAATTTCCTGCGTTTCTTTTGTGAAGAAAGCCGAAGTAAATTTTTCCCATACGTAATCAATCCCCATATCGGAGGGGTGTACCAGGCTCTTGTCGTAAAATCGGTAATCGCGCAAATCATCCATGAATATCTCGTAGGCCGGAAAGTAGCTGAGGGCCTCATAGCGCTCTGCCAGTTGATGAACCAGTTCTATCAGGCGGGCTTTGCTCCGTGTGTTGGCAGCCAGTCCGGCCGCGAGGTGCCTCACCGGGCTTACGGTCAATACAATGTGTACCCCGGGATTCGTTTCAAAGTATGCATCCAAAAGGGCAAACCACTGCGACTGCATTTCTTCCGGTGAGAGCATTGTATGCTCAAAAACAGAAGCCGGCATCTTGTGGCAGTTATTTACAACTTTTCCGCTATCGCGAAGCCGGAAGACCCGGGATGTACCGAAAGTTATCAGCAGGTGACTGGCTTTACGCAGGCAGGACCGGCCCGCTTCAAACTGTTTCTGCATGCGTTGAAACGCCCTGCCCCTGTCCGCATCCGAGTAGCGCCCGTGAAAATCGTAGGAATGCCAGAGTCCCTGGTTTTCGAAGAGTTCATCTTCCGACAGTGCCCGGTTCTCCATCAGCCTTTTTAATATGTCCCCGATCGATGCCGGGTTGTAGCTGATGCCAAACGGATTGTTCATCACTTCGAATCCCGCTTCTTGCAGCCGGCTGCCGATGTGTTCGGTAAAACAGGAGCCGATCAGCAGCAGCGCTTCCCCGTGTTTGATCTTCCGAGATGATGGGGCCGGTTTTATTTCCGTTCTGAATTTCATTTTCCGAATTAATTTAATCCTAAAACTAGGCAATCTGTAAATTCGCCTTATGATCTCACACCGCCAGCTTTTCCAGCAGTACCTCGCACCCACCAGCGATCAGCCGTTGGCCATTGAAATTGAACGGGCCGAGGGCGTATATCTATACGGCCCTGCCGGGGAAAAATACCTGGACCTGATCAGCGGGATTTCCGTGAGCAACCTGGGCCACTGTCATCCGCGAGTCAACGAAGCCGTGCAGGACCAGCTGCAGAAATACAGCCATGTGATGGTCTACGGAGAAATGATCCAGGCTCCGCAGGTCAAACTGGCAGAGGCCCTGGCTGCCCGCCTGCCCGGCAAGTTGAGCAGCACCTACTTCGTCAACTCCGGGTCGGAAGCCACGGAGGGAGCCGTCAAACTGGCAAAAAGATATACGGGCAGGGCCAAAGTAATCGCCTTTGAAAATGCCTACCACGGCAGCACGCAGGGGGCCCTTAGCCTGATAGGTGACGAAAGCTACCGGCAAAATTACCGTCCTTTGATACCGGGGCACAAACACCTTCCGTTTAACGACATGGAGGCCCTCAGCGAAATTGACCGCGACTGTGCCTGTGTCATGGTAGAAAGTATTCCGGCAGAGGCCGGAGTGCGAATTCCGTCTCCGGAATTTATGAAGGCCCTCCGGCAAAAGTGTTCGGAAAGCGGAGCCCTCCTAATACTGGATGAAGTGCAGACCGGAATGGGCCGAACGGGCAAACTCTTCGCCTTCGAACATTTTGATATTGTTCCTGACATAATCACACTGGCCAAAGCCTTCGGAGGCGGCCTTCCTCTGGGAGCATTCGTAGCCTCGCCTGAACGGATGCAGGCACTGAGTCACAACCCGGTGCTGGGGCACATTACCACATTCGGAGGCAATGCCATAGCCTGCGCTGCGGGTCTCGCTGCTTTCGAATATTTGACGGAAACAAGGCTCTACGAATCCGTTGAAGAGAAAGCAGAGCAATTCAAATCCCTGCTCGTGCATGAGAGAATCAGGGAAATCAGAAACAAAGGGCTATTGATGGCCCTCGACCTGGAAGATCCTGTCTACTGCAAAAGAGTCATTGATCTTTGCCTTGCGAAGGGGCTTTTTCTTGACTGGTTTCTTTTTGCAGCGCATTGCATACGAATAGCGCCCCCGCTGATCATTGAAAGCGAGGATATTCAGAAAGCCTGTAAAATTATTCTGGAATCGCTGGACGAAGCCGCTGATTAGCCATTGAGCATAACCGGCATCACGAGCATAAGGATATCTTCATGCTCATCCTCCTGACCTACAGGAAGTATCAGTCCGGCCCGGGTAGGAGTCGAAAGCTTCATTTCCACTTCATCGGTATCGAGTGTGTTGAGCATCTCAATGAGAAAACGGGCATTGAATCCGATTTCCATGTCCTCGCCCTCATAATTGCAACTCAGTCTTTCACTCGATTCATTTGAAAAGTCCAGGTCCTGTGCCGATATTCTCAGTTCGCTGCCTGTGATCTTCAGCACCACCTGGTGGGTGGTTTTGTTTGCAAATATGACACTTCTGCGCAATGCCCCTATCAACTCCAGCCTGCTGATAAGCAGACGGTTCGGGTTTTCGGTTGGAATCACGGCATTGTAGTCGGGATACTTGGCGTCAATCAACCGGCAAATGAGGCTGAAGTTGTCAAACTTGTAAAATGCATTGTTGTTGTTGTAGGAAAGCCGCACCTTGCCTTCAGCCGGCAGGGTGCTTTTCAGCAGGTTTAGTGCCTTTTTGGGGACGATAAAACTGGAAGGATTGCTGCTCTGCACATCCCGCCTGCGATATCGAACCAGCTTGTGCGCATCGGTTGCCACAAAGGTCAGGTCCTCCTCATTCAGTTCATGGTAAACACCCGTCATCGCCTGGCGAAGCTCATCATTGCTTACTGCAAACAAAGTATGATTGATTGCACGGCTCAGCGATTGAGTTGTCATTTCGATGTGCTTCACATCTTCGGGTACCGGAATTTTAGGAAAGTCTTCTCCGTTTTCTCCGGCCAGTTTATACTTCCCGTTGTCGGTCGTAATTTCTATGGCAAAGTTCTCCAGGTCAATATCAAAACTCAGCGGTTGCTCCGGCAGGTTTTTCAATATATCCAGCAACAGGCGGGCCGGAACAGCCACCTGCCCGTCTTCCTTCGCTTCGATTTCTATTACTGTAGACATGCTGTTGTCCAGGTCGGTAGCGTAAACATGTAATTTTCCATCGCGTACATCAAATAAAAAATCCTCAAGTATGGGCAATACCGTATTGGTACTGATCACGCCCCCAATGGTCTGGAGATTTTTCAAAAGGCTTCCGGTAGAAACAATAAATTTCATGTTTGTAGATTTTGACGTATGGCAAAGATAAGTATTTTAGAAAAACAGATTCTGCCCGGTCACTTTAAGTTATCTTGCTGATATTCTGTTACTTATATTCTTTTTTGCCTTCCTCGCCCGCTTTGAAAAAATAGTCGTAGCGCATCAGCAATTTGCCGAAAACAAAATGTTGGATCAATACAAAATCCTCATCATTATTTATCAGCGCATAGCTTCTTTCGCGGTCAAAGGGCAGATAGCGTCCGGTGCTGTCCATCAGCATCTTTGTTCGTTTGTCGAGGGGCTTGTAAAAAAGGGAAATCTGCCTCGAATCGCCTGCCGTGTCCTCCACCCGAATTACGGCATACGGCCCCTGCGCCAAGATGCTGTCTTTTTTTGAATAGCTGTTGAGATAAGCCTCGGCATTAACTTCAGCAAAGGCATTCAGATAGCGGGCGATCACCATCCTGTCAGCTCCGGTCCTGTAGTCGGCCTCGCTCCTATGTAGGGGATAGAGGGCAAAAGAGTCTCTTCGAAATACTTCGATGGCAAAGGACTGCCCGGGCTGTACAGGATAATCTACTTCCACTTTGCGAATGCTGCCCGGCTTGTAATGGAAGATGCTTCGGTCGCGCCATTTGGGTTCATCCGTAAAAAAGCGGGTATGCAGCATGGCATTTAATCCCGGGATATGCACTATGTAGAGGTTTTCGGAGCCATCCATCAGCATGTAATTTCCACTGCCCCGCTCCACGGGGGCCCCTATAAAGAACGCTTTGATGAGCTTTCCGCTGCGGTCAAATAATTCAACCCGGGTGTTTTTCACAGCCATGCCTTTGATCACATTCTCCCGGGCTGCGTCAGGTACGGGAGCCTTTACACTCATAAGTCGGAGCGTTCGCAGCAACTCGTCCACAGCGGCCTGATCGGCTTTGTATTTTCCGTTCAGGGTCCAGTTTCGGGGGCCTTTCCGCTCCAGCAAAATGCTATTGTTTTCGCGATCGGCCATGAATATCTTTCCGATCTTTTCCGAATCCTTTACGGCAAAATCACGGTCTCCGGGGCCTTTCCCGCGAAGACAGCAGAGCGCCAGCACAAGAAGCAGCAGAACAGCTGCAATGGAAAAGATTTTTAGGGATTTAGACATTTTCATAAGCTACCGGTGTATTTCTTTTTGCGCATAAGCGTATAAACAAAGGCGAAAATAAGGAGCGAAATCAAGGGGATGGCCAGCACGGCAAGCTGCCAGCGCCAGAGGCTTTTGCGCAGCACTTCGGTATTCAGCGGATGCACCTTGAAATCTTTGGAGCGGGTTTCGATCAGGCCATATTCGTCTGTCAGATAATCCACACAATTCATCAAAAAATCCCTGTTGCCAAAGTAAGCCTTCGGGTTAAAGCGGTACTGCCCCAGCGGGATTATTTTTCCTTCCCGTGTGTATTCATTCCTGATGACATCTCCGTCACTCACGATGATCATTTTATTGTCTGCCGAGCGGGACTTAAATTCAAGCCCCAGCGAATCCCGGTAGATTCGAAGCGTTTTTTCCGGTATGCGATTTTCGTAAAGCGACCTGAAACGGCCTTCGAGCAGAACGGCTACCGGCAAATCCCGGCTGCGAAACTGCTCATCCAGCGGAGGTGTGCGCGCCAGTGCCAGGCGCACCAGTACGGGTGTCTTCCAGGCAGTGCTCTCGTTGGAACTTGCAAGAAGCACGGTCTTCTTCACTTCCGGCACCTCGATGGTATCCATGGTGCTGGCAAATCGCATCATGACCGGGTCCAGATGCTTCACCACCGGATGCCTGCTGTTTGAAAAAACAATCGGGAAGAAATACCAGGGGTAGTAGTTTTTTATCTTTCCGTTTTGTGAAAAGAGCGGCAGGGGATTGCAGCGCTTGTCGAGCAGCAGGTCCTTGTTGATCCGGACTCCGTACTCAAAAAGCTGATCTTCCAGATTGAGCGGAAGATCCATGGCCAGAAACTCTTCCTTGCCGGCCAGGCTGTCGAGGTCGGCCTTCATGCCGTCAACGAGCCACAGCACCTTGCCGCCATGCATAATGTACTGATCGATTTTGAATTTATCCTTTTCAGGAAAAGGCTGTGTGGGTTTTGCAATAATAATCAGATCGGTGAGGGGCGGTATGCCCACGGCCTCGCGAAGATCGATAAATGACACATCATACTGTGCCTCCTGCAGCGTAATACCCATGTCAGCAATATTGGCCCGGGGCAGCTCGCCATGGCCCTCGGTAAATAAGACCTTCTTTTTCCGGGTTGCCATGAGGCGGGCAATGGCCGATGACATTTTGTATTCCAGTGTACTGATGGCAGCATTGACCACTTCCACGTCATTTTCCGTGAGCGCTTTGGAGGGAGGCAGGAAGTTCAGCGGAATCTCCCTGCCCTTGTAGCTGACAATTGCTCCGGGAATAATGACTTTTTGGGTGAGTTCTCCCATTTCGGTCCGGGCGATGGGCCTGGGAATCACTCCCGACTGGGTAATGGATTTCAGCTCGGCATTAACGGCTTTCTCATCGTCCAGATCAAAAGGATTGTAAAACTCATAAAGCACCTGATGGCCCGAATAAGCGGCATACTCATCCAGCATATCTGAAATAGCCACCTTCAGTCTCCGGTACTCGGCCGGAAGGTCGCCCGCCAGAAAAATTCTGAAATAGACTTTGTCATCCAGTCTTTTGAGAATGTTCTTGCTGGGTTTGGATATGGTAAATCGCTTGTCACCTGTGAGGTCTATGCGCCAGTACACCCCCTGAATGAGCACATTGACGACTATCAGTGCCGCAGTCAGAAGGGCCAGCCTCGTCCAGGCTATTTTCTTTTGCCTGTTCATTTCCATTTCCTGCTTTCGATGGCGGTTTTGGCCAGTGAAAGAAATAAAACATTCACACTAAAAAAGTAAAACACATCTCTGAGATCCAGCACGCCCCTGCTAACCGAGAGGTAATGTGCGTTCATCCCGATCTGCCTGATGAGGTAATCCAGATTGCCGCTAAACACACTGATCTTGCTGATAAAATCAAAAGCAAAAAAGCCTGCAAAACAAAAGAAGAGGGCGGTAATGAATGCCACGATCTGATTTGAAGTAAGGGTGCTGGCAAAAATTCCGATGGCAGCAAAAGAGGATGCCACCAGAAAGAGGCCGACATAGGAGCCGGCAATACCACCCCAGTCGACCGCTCCCTGTGGAACGGCCAGACTCGAGATGACCCGGGCATAGACCAGGGTCGGGATAAGTGCAAAAAGGAGCAGTGCCAGAGATGCCAGGTATTTCCCGCCTACTATTTTCCAGTCACTCACGGGCTTGGTGACAATAATTTCCATTGTACCAAGACTTTTTTCTTCGGCTATTGAGCGCATGGTGACAGCCGGAATAAGAAAAAGGAAGACGAGCGGTGCCAGCTCAAAAAAGGGATCGAGGGTGGCAAATCCATATAAAAAGATGTTGAGATCGCCCGGAAACACAAAAAGAAACAATGCCGTCACGGAGAGGAAGACGGCAATGGCCACATAACCACTCACCGAGCTGAAAAACAAATTGATTTCTTTTCTGAAAATGCTGTTCACTTCGAATCCTTTTGGCTTGTTAATGCTCTGAAAACCTCTTCCAGTCCCTGCTGTTTCAGATTCATGTGCAGGATGGGGTTTTCGTTTCTCACGGCCAGTTCAAATAGTGCCGTCCTGATTTCCTTCCCGGGCCGCACCCCAATACGAAAGGCCCGCTCATCTTCTGCAAAAACTTCTGTCGCTTCTTCCAGGGCTTCAAGAGCCGTCAGCGGCATGGGCCGCAGGAAGGCTATTTCCACGATTTGTCCGCCCTGCATCCGTGCTTGCAATTCTTCAATGGGGGCATCGGCCACAATGCGCCCCCGGCTGATGATCAGCACCCGGTCACAAATCGCCTGTACTTCCTGCATTATGTGGGTCGACAATATGATGGTTTTGGTTTTTCCCAGGCCTTTGATCAGCTTTCTTATTTCTGCGAGCTGGTTGGGGTCAAGCCCTGTGGTAGGTTCATCCAGAATGAGCACATCGGGATCGTGAATCAAAGCCTGGGCCAGGCCGACCCGCTGCCGGTAGCCTTTGCTGAGCTGCCCGATCTTTTTGGTAGATTCTTCGTTCAGGCCCGTAAGGCCTATCATCTCTTCAATCCTCCTTTTTTTCTGCGGAATGCGATGCAGCCCGGCTACAAAATGAAGGAACTCGCGCACATACATATCCGGATAAAGGGGATTGCTCTCAGGAAGGTATCCCACCCGCTGGCGCACTTTCATAGATTCTCTCATCACATCGAAGCCATCTACGGTGGCCCTGCCCTCGCTTGGCGGGGTATAGCAACTTATGATTTTCATGGTCGTAGACTTCCCGGCCCCATTGGGGCCCAGAAAACCAACTACCTCACCCGGCTGTATTTCAAATGAAATATCATCAACCGCCCGCTGACTGTCATACAATTTGCTAACACCTTCTAACTTAACCGACATATGAGCTCATTCAATCGCAAAGCTATGAAATAGCTTCTCATGGAAAGAAAAACGCCAGCATGATGCTGCTATTGCCGGCTCTACTCTTCAAAATATTCGTACTCGTGAAGGGTGATCTGGTGGGTCTGTTGCCCGGTCAGAGGGTTCAGGTCAAAATAGAACTCCTTGACGAGATGGCCCGATTCGTTGTATTCTGATTTTTGCTTTCGCATCAGATTGCCACTGCCGCTTCTCCACTCTACAAGAAGCGGGTGTCCCTCATTATCATACTCCACCGTTTGGATGGTTTCTCCGCCTTCATTGGCATCCGTATGTGTGAATTCTGTCAGATTGCCCTTTTCGTCAAACACCCTTATGCGTGTGTAGAGCAATTCACCTTCCTGATCGAATGCTTTGGCTATTTCTTTTTGCGCTTCATGCACAATCTCCACCCGCTGATTGATCTCTACCTCCTCGGCCGACCACACTTCCTGGCTGATTTCTTTTCCGTTCTCATCATAGCGTGTGATGACTTCCTTGAGTTTTACACCCTCCCCCGTAAATTCAGCCTCGTAGCTCTTTTTACCGGGCGCAAAATATTCAAAAACTTCGCGGTTGATCAGCATTCCCATATCGTCAAGTCTTCTGATTTCAAGTATATCACCATCCTCGTTCTTCAGCGTAAGCGTTTTTTCACCCTCCTCGTCACCATAATAATATATCTCTGTTTCCAGGTTCTTTTCATCATCATATATAAAGCAGCGTTTGTCGCTGCTGTCGCTCAGTGCATATCGAACCCGCTCTTCGACCAGACGTCCTTTCTCATCATATTCGTATTCGGCACGCTCGTCCAGGTTTCCGTCTTCAAAGTAGCGGGTCATTTTTATCAAATGGCCCAGCCCGTCATATTCCCGCTCTTCCAAGAGGTAACCTTTTCCCTCGGGCTCCTTTTCAAAGAGTGCAAATGGAGCCGAATAAATTCGCTCTTTCCTGATTTTCATTCTTGTCTTTCTTTGGGCGATGAAAATAAAAAAAACCGGCACAAGGCCGGTTTAAAATAACTATTAAAGGATCAATGAGCCAAATAGGATTTGAGTCCTTTGCTCCTTGATGTAGACCTCAGTTTTTCGATGGCTTTGTCTTTAATCTGCCGTACCCGTTCGCGGGTCAGTCCGAATTTTTCGCCAATATCTTCAAGCGACATCGGGTAAGCCACTCCGATTCCGAAAAATAATTTGATCACATCCCGTTCTCTTTCGGTAAGTGTAGAGAGGGATCTTTCCGTTTCGACACTCAAAGAGTGGCTGTAGACCATGGATTCATCCGTATTGCGGGCATTTCCGTCTTCAAGCACATCAAGCAGCGAGTTGGACTCTCCTTCCTGAAAGGGTGCATCTACTGAAACCGGGCGCGAAGAAACACGCATGGTTGTTTCGATTTCCTCGGCTCCCAGCTCAAGCGCTTCTGCCAGCTCTTCAGGTGTCGGCTCACGCTCATATTTCTGCTCCAGCTCGGCAAAGGCCTGATTGATCTTCGAGAGAGACCCTACCTTATTTAAAGGCAGCCTTACCAATCTTGATTGCTCGGCAAGTGCCTGCATGATGGATTGACGTATCCACCAAACCGCATAAGATATGAATTTGAAACCCTTGGTTTCATCAAATTTTTGTGCTGCTTTTACCAGCCCCACGTTGCCTTCGTTGATCAGGTCATTCAGTGACAGACTGCTGTTTTGATATTGTTTGGCCACCGATACCACGAATCTGAGGTTGGCCTTTACCAGTTTTTCCAGTGCTTCCTGATCTCCTTGTTTGATCCGCTTGGCCAGCTCTACTTCTTCTTCGGCTGTGATCAGATCTACTTTACCGATTTCCTGCAGGTACTTTTCAATTGATTGGGATTCCCGGTTGGTAATCGATTTGGAAATTTTAAGCTGTCGCATTCACTTCTCCTTTTATTAATGATAATATTTTATGTCTTGCTTTTTTCATTGCGGACTGCATGGGGTGACAGGGCTTGGGGCGGATAACGCTCTCTAAAACGAGATTTTTTCCTGGAAGTTCCCAAAATTATAATAATTTGGGCTAAAATCCATTGTATTGTAATGCTTTGCATCCAAGGCCTTCAAATTAATGGGATATAACGCGCACTGTCAACCCTTATTTTTAATGAAATCAAGCTCAAAATGAATCGTCTTTACGCTGCTCTTTTTATAATGTTGCTTTCCGGCTCAACTTTCGCCCAATCCGATGGAATTCTCTTTAATCACAGCGACTGGAACAGCCTCCTCCAAGAAGCCGGCAAAGAGAATAAGCTTATTTTTCTGGATGCCTATGCCGAATGGTGCGGACCCTGTAAATGGATGGCTGCCAATGTTTTCACCGATCCCGAGGTAGGAGCCTACATGAACGAACATTTTATCAATGCCAAAATTGATATGGAAAAAGGCGAAGGCCCCGACTTGCAGGAGAAATACATGGTAAAGGCTTATCCCACTTATATTTTTGTCAATTCCAAAGGCGAGCTGGTTCACCGTTTTTGCGGTTCCATGCCCAAAGAAAAATTTCTGGCTAAGGTCCGAAATGCCCTTACAGAGGACAGCACCTACACATTTATTACCGAAAAATTTGAGAAGAGCCCAAAAGACGATCCCCGGGAGGTCCTTCAATATGTAAAAACACTGGATGAATCATGTATTCCTACGGATGAAGCATTGCAAACTGTTTATGCCTCAATTGATGCTTCTCCGGAAAATCTTGTCCGGTGGTCTGATTTAATCAGAGACTACCCTCCGGTTTACGGCAGTGAGCTCTTTGCAGTTATGCTGAAGGAACAAAGCACCCTGGATGAAGAAAACGGAGAGAAGATTCAGACCGGCATCAGCCAGGCCCTGAGAAAGTATATGTTCGGCAAACTTCGTGAAGGGAAAGATGCTTATCTGGAAGCCCGTGAGCACCTCGCCACGGAGCCTGTTCAGGATCTCGACAAGATACTTGCACTAAGTGACATGTATTATTACAAGGCACTGTCGGATTGGAATAATTTTGCAAAATCGGTGGATATCCTGATTGAAGGGGGACGCGGAGAAGATGCCGGTTTCCTGAACAGTGTGGCCTGGACCTTGTACGAATCGGTGGATGCTGAGAATAAGGAAGTGCTCGAGAAAGGGCTGGCATGGGCCGCAAAGGCAGTGGAACTCAGCAAAGAATACTCAATACTCGACACCTATGCCGCGCTCCTTTACAAAACCGGTCATACAGAAAAAGCGCATGGGATGGCCCTGGAAGCCATCCGAACCGCAAAAAAGTCGGGAGAAGACTATTCGAGTACAGAGAAGCTGATGGAAGAATATGAAAATTAATGGCTACTCTGCTTCTCTTAGCGGAACGGCCAGGTGGAGTTTCTCCCAGTAAAAGTGCATCACAGCCGTTGAGGAATCACCTTCGAGCAATTCGAAACGGAGCACTTCATTCATCGTGTCGGCTTTTTCAGGAGTGGTTTTGACCCGAAGCGCATCTTTCTCTTCGTCATATTCATACGCACCCCACTGATTCCATTCTTTGTTAAAAATGAGGGTCCATTCATTCTCACCCGGAATCGTGAAGAAGGAATAGCGTCCTGCAGGAAGCGTGTCCCCTTCTATGATAAGGGTCTTGCTTGAGTAAAATACGGTCGCTTCATTGGCTCCGGTTCGCCATACTTTTTCATAGGGCACCAAGTCTCCCCATATCTTTCGTCCGCGAACCGAGGGGGCACTGTAGCTGATTTTTAGATTCCAGTCATCTATCTGCAGAATGCTCGTATCGGGTGGGCTGAGCCGCTCCTGCGACTTATCCGCTGTTGTGCTGTCATTTACTACAGCGGCACTCTGACCCGTGCCCGCTTCGTCTTTTGATTGCTCTTTTCCGCAGCCCATCGAGCCGAGAAGGAAGGCAAAAGCTATGAGAAATGCAATTTGAGTTTTCATGATCAGAATCTTTTACTTAAATAATTTGCCGGCTATGGATTCCGGTACGGCATCCTTATGAAGCATAATGCCGAGGGTTTTCATCTTGAAATAAGGGATGGAGGCATAGAGGTATCCTTCAAAGGGACCTACTTCGCCCCAGGAATTCTTCACTATAAAATACTCATTGCCGTTTTTGTCCTTGGCCATCCCGATAATGTGCATCAGATGATCATCCGTGGTTTCAAAACGCTCATAGGCTGCCTGACGCATGGCGGGTGTCACATTCATTTCGACAGGAAGACCGTTTCTGCTGCCCCCGGCCGGATCGGGAATAATGGCATATCCCTCCCGCGGGTTAAATCCTTTTTCACTCACATCACAATCCCAAACAACCGTATAGCCTTTCGCAAGGGCCTGCCTAACCGTCTCCACCATTTCATCGAGCTTCACATTAAAATATCTGCCACTCGAAAAATTGTCGGGGACTTCCAGTACAAAAGATTCGTAAAGCGGCACATGGGTAAAGGACGATATTTCAATGTAGTCCCCGGGCCGGAGCCGAACTACTTTTTCTGCAAAGCTCTTTGCTGTATATTCCTTTCCTTCATAATTAAACGTGGCAGGGACTGGCCCCATATATACATCGAGCAGTGCTTCCGTTGCATCCCGCCAGTACACTCCCCCTTTGTTTTTTAAGATACCGTCCAGCATGCCTCCGATGGCAGCCACCAGCTCGCTGTGATCAATGGTCTCGCTGCCGGAAGGCAATCCGCTGTACACATCCTGCGGAACGATACCATACTTTTTGTAGCCATTGATTACATCATGCGACAGTGCGCCCTCACTGAAGCCGGCATCGCCCTGCCTCAATATGTAATTCTCCGCTTTATCACGGTAAATACCATTTACAATGAACAACTCAGAAAGGTCGATGGCCTTGCCCCCTGTGCGTATCATCTCTGACTCGAGGAAAGAAACCGTAGAAAAACTCCAGCAGGTACCACTTCTTTCCTGGTTCTTTACGCTGGTCGCTCCGTTTTCGATGCTGATTTTAAAATCAAAGGCAGCTCCGGAAGGTAAATTTTGTGCCTGAATTTTCGAAAAAAGGGAAAATCCGAGGTAAATAATTGTGAGAAAGTAAATTTTCATAGTCATCAAATTAGTGAAACAAAGCTACGTAGTTTCAATTTGCATGCGAAATATTGCAAAATCCGGGGCTTTTACACATAGCCGCCTTCTTTTTCGTTGAAAACCCCGTGGATAAGTATGTGAATTGCTGTTCATATTTTGTTTGTATTTCCAATGAAAAATATTTGGCTAAAATGCAGGATAATTAGACATTTGATATAGCAAGAGAGGGAAACAGGATGCCGGTTGCAAAACCCCATCTTGTGGTGAAGCGAGGAAGTTCTTTGAGAAATTGATTTATCCAAAGTCTTGCCCTTAACGGGGCAGGATGAAACGGGAATCAACCTGCATGGAAAATCAACTCTCGCGCTGTCTTCGGGCAGCAGAAGAATTTACCTCACAGATGGTAAAGAGAAAGGCGGATCCTTCGGGAGAAGCTGAAATGACTTCGGTCACAAAATCTTCGCCATCAAACCACGGAGTTCGCTCCATGGTTAATTCATCGCAACGATGGCACCTGAATTGCCAGGTGACGCAGAATGTTTTAAAACTTTCTTGCAACCCCAGGGATTCTACGGAATCCGGAAGGGTGAGCGGAAGTCAATCGCAAGATCGGCTTCCGCTTTTTTTATTCCTTTTCTCCGATTTCACTGCTGTTAATCGAAGAAAGATCTTTGGGCTTCGGTAAATCATTGACCGAGTTGATCCCAAAATATTCCATGAACGTTTCGCTCAGCCCATACAATATGGGCTTGCCCGGCAGGCTCGCCCGGCCCGAGATGCTGATCAACTCTTTGTCCAGCAGTTTGGTAATGCTGTAATCGGCACTCACCCCCCGAATATGCTCAATCTCCTGTTTGGTTACCGGCTGCTTGTATGCAATAATTGCAAGCGTCTCCAGAGCAGCTGTACTCAGCTTGCGTCTGATGCGCTGACTTAATAAAAGGTTGATTAATTTGTGAAAGCGGGCTTTGGTCAGAAACTGATAGCCCCCGCCAATCTCCACCAGTGCAAATGAGTAATCATCTGCACTGTATTTTCTTTTTAGCTTTTCCAGGGTCTGCCTGATCTCTTCCGTTTCGATGAAGGCTTCCCCTTCCCGGTTGTTCAATACTTCAATCAGCTCGCGTTCCGTAACGGGTTTGTCTGAGCAAAATATGATGGCTTCAATATCTCGTTCCAGGTGATTCATGGGAATAAAAATAAAAAAAGCGCCTGAGCTATTCTTCGGCTCATCAGGCGCTTTTCTTTATAAGATATTCTGTACCTACAAATCTTCGAGAGCGGCAGCCCCACTGACGATCTCCGTAAGTTCGGTTGTGATTGCCGCCTGCCGGGCCCGGTTGTAGGATATTTTAAGGTCTTTGAGCAGTTCACTGGCATTTTCCGTGGCCTTATCCATGGCGGTCATCCTGGCCCCGTGTTCCGATGCATTGGCGTCCAGCATGAATTTATAGAATTGAGTACGCAGTATTTTCGGTATCAATTCCTCAACCATCAGCGAGAGCGTAGGCTCGAAGATATAATCCTGCTCCTGTTCTTCTGCCGAGGGCGCCTCCTTCGGAATGGGCAAATACTGCACATCCCTGAAAATTTGAAAGGCTGCATTTTTAAATTCGGAGTATACTACCTTGACCTGATCGATTTCTCCTTTTTCAAAGCGTCCGATGATCTCATTGGCAACAGCCGAAACATCCTTGAAACTGAGGCTATGAAAGAGGGTGACATATCTGCTGTCAATAACTGATTCGGACAACCTGCGCTCAAAATAATCATTGCCGCGCTTTCCGATTGTCATCAGGGTCAACTGCCCTCTGGCCACGGCATCCGCATACTCTTCCTTCATCAGTTTTTCAGCCAGCTTGATCAGGTTTGAATTATAACTTCCGGCCAGTCCGCGGTCAGAAGTAATCAGGACCAGCAGTACCTTTTCACCGGGCCGTTCTTCGGCCAGCTTGATATCCACCTCGCCCTGCAATGCGGCCGTGATACTTCCCAGGATGGTTTGCAGCTTGTTGGCATAGGGGCGCATATTCAGTATGGCCTCCTGCGCACGCCTCAGTTTGGCAGCCGAAACCAGTTTCATGGCTTTCGTTATTTGCTGCGTATTCTGAACCGAGCTGATTCTCGATCGTACCTCTTTTAATTTTCCTGACATTTAAGCCTTATTTAGCCTGATCAATTATTTTAAAGTGGCCACAATTTCCATGGCTACTTTCTCCAGGGTCGCTTTGATTTCGTCCGTCAGCTTACCCTTTCTGATTTCTTCCAGCACATCCCTGTGTCCGGCATCCAGCGCTTCCAGGTAAACCGATTCAAACTCTTTCACTTTGCTTACCGGTATATCTTTCAGCAGGTTCTGAGTTCCGCAATAGATGATGGCCACCTGCTTTTCGACTGCCATCGGAGAGTATTGAGGTTGCTTGAGAATCTCCACATTGCGTGCACCTTTCTCAAGGGTCGCTTTCGTGGCGGGATCAAGGTCTGAACCGAATTTCGAGAAGGCTTCCAGCTCACGAAACTGAGCCTGGTCCAACTTCAGTGTACCGGCCACTTTCTTCATTGATTTAATTTGAGCCGCACCACCTACCCGCGAAACCGAGATACCTACGTTGATGGCCGGGCGAACACCCGAGTTGAACAAGTCTCCATCCAGGAATATCTGTCCGTCAGTAATTGAAATCACATTGGTAGGAATATATGCCGAAACATCGCCAGCCTGTGTTTCAATGATTGGCAGTGCTGTAAGTGATCCACCGCCCTTTACCTTGCCCTTCAGCGACTCTGGCAGGTCGTTCATGTTCGAAGCAATAGAATCATCGTTAATAATTTTCGCTGCTCGTTCCAGGAGGCGTGAGTGCAGATAGAATACGTCTCCCGGATAAGCTTCACGTCCCGGAGGCCTTCTCAGCAACAGCGATACCTCGCGATAGGCTACGGCTTGTTTGGAAAGGTCATCATAAATAATCAAGGCCGGGCGACCCGTATCACGGAAATATTCTCCGATGGCGCAACCAGAAAAAGGTGCATAAAAACGAAGCGGAGCCGGGTCAGAAGCCGGTGAAAACACAATGGTCGTATAATCCATTGCTCCGTGCTCTTCGAGAATTTTTGCAATTCCCGCAACCGTTGATCCTTTTTGACCACTGGCTACGTAAATACAATATACAGGTTCACCTTTTTCATAAAACTCACGCTGATTGATAATGGTATCAATGGCAATGGCTGTTTTACCCGTTTGGCGGTCACCAATGATCAACTCCCGCTGGCCGCGGCCAATGGGAATCATGGAGTCAATGGCTTTGATACCGGTCTGAAGCGGCTCATTTACCGGTTGCCGGTAGATAACACCCGGGGCCTTTCGTTCGATGGGCATTTCTATCAGATCCCCGGTGATCGGGCCTTTTCCGTCAATCGGTTCACCTAGGGTATCAACCACACGGCCAATCAGTCCTTCGCCTACTTTGATAGAGGCGATGCGCCCGGTCCGCTTTACATTAAATCCTTCTTTTACTTTTTCGGTTTCACCCATGAGCACGACACCCACATTGTCCTCTTCCAAGTTGAGAACAACGGCCTCGATGCCATTTTCAAATTCAACCAGTTCTCCGGCACGGGCTTTGGTCAGTCCGTAAATACGGGCAATACCGTCACCCACCTCAAGTACCGTACCCACTTCCTCAAGCCCTGCTGCACTTTTTACGTCCGAGAGTTGCTGCCTTAATATGGCTGATATTTCATCCGGCTTTATATTCATAACTTATGACATTTTAATATTAACCTGATTGTGTAAATCTTTTCTTATTCGATCCAGCGTGTTCTTTACGCTGGCATCATATCGTTTGTCTTCAAATTGCAGGATAAATCCTCCGATAATATCCCGGTTGACCTCCTTGCTCATTTCCATATTGTCTATTCCGAAATCCTTTTGCATCATAGCCCTGAATTCCTTCTCAATTTCCTCATTCATTTCTGTGGCCGTAATCACATTCACAGGTACGATGCCCTTCAGCTCATTGTAAAGGACTACATAGGCATTGAGCATATCCGCTATCCAATGCTCTCTCCGCTTCTCAATCACTACCTCCATAAACAACAGTGTCAAATCATTGAGCTTGCCTCTGTAAATCTGACCGATCACCTTTTTCTTGAGCTCCGGTTTAATGACGGGCGACTGGAAGAGCAGTTTCAACTCCCGGCTGGCGCTGATATTCGATAGCAATTCCCTGACATCGGCTGTGATATTTTCCACCGTGTCATGCTGCCGGGCCATTTCGATCAATGCCTTCGCATAACGTCTTGCTAGTCTCGATGAGGCCATTTTCCTTAGTTTTTATTTGCATCCAGATCAGCAAGAAGTGTCTTTACATATTCCTGCTGCTCTTTGTCCCCTTTCAATTCTTTCTTCACCACTTTTTCTGCAATCGAAATAGCAAGATCCGCAGCAAAGGTTTTGAGTTGCATCTTGGCTTCGTTCATTTGATTTTGCAGTTCTGCCCTTGAAGCCGCAGCAATTTTTTCATATTCCGATTTGGCTTTGTTGCGTGCTTCCACGAGGATGCTCTCCTTCATTTTCTTGGCTTCCTGCAGGATTTTACTTCTTTCTTCGAGCGCCTCTTTCAGCAATTGCTCGTTCTTGCTGTGGAGTTCCTGCATTTCTAGACGTGCCTTTTCGGCCGCTTTAAGCGCCTCGTCAATAGATTGTTCCCGCTTTTTCAATGCATTAGCAATAGGGCGGAATGCAAACTTGCCCAGAAGCAACCAAAGAATAAGGAAAATAACCGTAGTCCATAGTATGAGACCCGGTTCGGGCTTTATGAGGGTAAATCCACTTAATAATATCGTGTTCATAGTCCTGTTGTTTTAAAAAAAGCAGCAAGCCAGCCAATCGCTGGCTTCTGCTTTATGTACCATCATTAGGCGGTCAAGAGTGCAACAACCACAGCAAAGAGGGCAACACCCTCTACGAGCGCGGCAACGATAATCATGTTGGTTCTGATATCGTTGGTAGCTTCCGGCTGACGTGCAATAGCCTCCATGGCTTTTTGTCCGATCATGCCGATACCCAATCCTGCTCCGATCACTGCGATTCCTGCTCCAATAGCTGCTAAACTCATAACGTTTTGTTTTAAATGATTAACTAATTAATGATGCTCTTCCACGGCCTGTCCGATAAAGAGGGCCGTCAGTATGGTAAAAATGAAAGCCTGCAGAAATGCTACAAGCAATTCAAGTAAGTTCATAAACAATACAAAAGGAACTGCAATACTGATTCCTGCGATTCCGCCACCCAGATTGTGCCCTGCATCGCCAAAAATGAAAATCAGGCTGATGAGGCTCAAAATGATAATATGCCCGGCACTGATATTGGCAAACAAACGTACCATCAGGGCGAATGGCTTGGTGAAAACGGCTATCAATTCAATGGGTGCAAGTAATATTTTAACGGGTACCGGGACGCCCGGCATCCAGAAGATATGCTGCCAGTACGATTTGTTTGCACTCAGGTTGGTGATCAGTAGCGTAAATACAGCCAAAGTCAAAGTCACCATCAGGTTGCCGGTGGTGTTGGCTCCGAAGGGAAAAAAGGGAATCAAACCGAGCATATTGTTAAACCAGATAAAGAAAAATATGCTCAACAAATAAGGCAGGTACTTCTCATACTTCTCTCCAATATTCGGCTTGGCAATATCGTCTCTTACAAATATGATAAGAGGCTCGAAGAATGACTGAATGCCTTTGGGAGCCTGGCCGTCTCTCTTTTTGTATCCCCTGGCAACCATCAGAAAGATGATACTCATGAGCAAAGCGGCCAGAAACATACCAAACACGACCTTACTGATGGAGAAGTCCATAAACCCGGAACGCTCCACTTCATATCTCTTGCCATCCACTTCTACATAGCTAAGTTCCTCGCCATCTTTCTCTTCATGATGAAGAGCTACATGCACTTCCCCTTCCGGAAAGTCGTCAGATTGAATCATCTTGATTCTCCCGTGATCCAGCACATAGCCGTCTATTGCCAGTTCACCATGATGGAAGCGGCTCGACAGGAAGGTGGATACCTTACCATTGTCCGGATTGTAGAGTATGCATGGCAGGGGCATGGACAGATCGCCAATAATATGAAATTCATTGGCATCCGTAATGTGATGAATGATTTCTTTCGGGGCATCATATGCATGTTCCCCGGCCTCTATTTCCTCCACCACCTTTTCGGGCGAGGCATATAAAAAATAAGGCTGGCATAAAGCCAAGCCAATCAACAGAATAGCCAGAATTTTATTTTGCATATTCACACCTCTTTCAAAATCGGGACAAAAGTACTGAGATTCTTATTTCTAAAAAAGATTTAGGGAGAAATTCTCATCGCAGAGAAAAATAAAAAAGGCCGGAGCAAAAGGATGGGGTCCTCTAATGAACACTTAATGACACCTACAAATCGAGCTATTTTAACCAATTCCTAAGTATCTAGCCTCCCTCCAAATACACAATAGTTCAAAGGTAGTTTTACGAAGATTACGCACTATAGCAATCTTTTCGTTCACTTATAAAATTACCATTTTTGCCGAGAAGAAACACCCTGCCTGACTTGTGAACAGTATTGTGCAAGTGTTGAGTATCGGAAGTATAGTCTTGGGTTATAGATGGTGATCCGATGTCTGTGAGCAAACCTAACTCTTACTCAAGGTGCCTACTTATGCATACCCAGGCAATAGCTACCAGCATTAAACATTGAGGAAAGCCCTTAAAATCTTGTACTTATTTTTTAAAGTCAATACCGATTAATACTGGTAGTTTTTATTTCCATAAATCCTCTAAAAAAGTAATGGGTCAAAAAGGGCTTTAAAAGAAGTTTTCTCACTGCTTTTATTTCTACTTGTTATTTCACTGCTAAATTGATTTGAGGGCGACTTAAAGAGATGCATCTAATTCCGGAGTGAAACCTGACAAATTACATCGTTGTACGGCTAAGCATAATCAAAAGGAATTATATTCATATTATAATATCTATGAAAATATTGCTAATGCAAAAAAAAAGAGATCATCTCAATTATATGAGATGACCTCCTTTTTCCTTTAGAAGGATCAGAATGCTACTGATCCCACCAAACTCTTTCAAAGATCGTTACCGATCTATAATTTGCATTATTATACAAATTCTCAGATGTAGGGTAGGGATATCTTCTTGGAATTTGATTTCCTACAACGGGAGTTAACTCAGGAAAACCGTACAAACGATAATCCGTAAAAGCCTCCAGCTGGAAAAACATGTGTAGATACTTTTGTTCTACAATCATCTTCATCAAATCCCCATCCGCAGTATTATCAACATCCGATTCGAATGCAGTTGTCCAGTTGGCATCACTAACACCATACTTATTCATTGAAGAAGCAACTGCTGCTTTGAGAGTATTTCTGGCATCACTATAAGCACCTTTAAGAGCATAAGCCTGAGCCTTTAAGAACAAGGCTTCCGTATATTGTGCCAATGCAACAGGTGAGGCTTTTGATGTCCAGTATCCGCTAACATCTACAACATTTACACTGGCCCTGGGGTCTGCTACTCCATAGCTTAATGTATCATCCATCATCATACCAACAAATGTAGTGTGATCGGTAATATATCCACTTCTTTGGGTCAAGTATTGGTACATAGGATTCTGCGCTGAAGGGGATGCATCAAACGGCTGCTGCATATCTTCAGAAATATCTGATATACCCGCATCAATATGACTAATAACCGCATCATAATCAACGGTTTTCACTTTAACCAGATGCATGTTATACCTTGCCAGCAAGGTATGTGCGGCCTTAGCCCATAGTGAAGGATCTCCCCCATAGATAAAGTCATTTTCAATAGTGTTAATATTCTCGAAAGGATCTGTTGATTCCAAATCAGCCACAGCATCTGCAAGCAACCTAAATATTTCATTATATATACTCTCCTGAGAATCATAAATCGGCTGCAGATTGTCCTGACCCTGAAGGGCTTCACTATAAGGAATATCTCCAAATAGATCTGTCAATGTTCCCAGACATAAAGCCATCAGCACTTTACCCACACCAGCCACATTTCTTGAAGGTGCATCGGGATTCTCAGCTTTTGCAATGAAATTTTTCAGATCCATCATCACACCCGAATACATATTACTCCACAGTGTATTGGGATCTGACTCTCGATAAATATATCCGTTAATTGCGGACGCCTGTCTGTCCTGTCCGAGAATTTGCTGTGTCCAGATATTGGGGACTGCTGCTACATCAAAGCCACCAATATAGTAACCCACCTGACCTTCAATGCCCGGAAGCAGAAGATCAAGAGAAACATCGGTCGGACTATCCGGATTGATATTAATCTCCGGATCTATCCACTGACAGGAAGCAAAAAGCATTACTGTCGTTGATATCGTTAATATTATATTTCTCATTTTCATGATTTTCATTTTTTATTTTTTGACAACTGATTAAAAGCCAAGATTAAGCCCAAAGGTATAACCCTTTGTTCCCGGGTTGTTAAAGTAATCAATTCCTAATCCATTATTGCTTCCCACTAGGCTGGTTTCGGGATCAACTCCTGTATAAGGTGTATTGAGCCAAAGGTTAAATCCTGTCACATACAGCTCCACACTCCTAAACGGTCCATTATCAAGCAGCGATGGACTAAACTGATAAGAAAGGGTAATATTTCTCAGTCGTACCCATCCGGCTTTTTCAACATAAGGAGAGGAAGGACCCGTAAATCCACTTCCTTCTCCTTCCCACCAGTACCAGGTTTCATCTACAACTACATCCGTTGTGTTTGTGCTGCCCACGCCTTTGACTTCCGTTGTCGGATCGAAAGGTGTCTCATAATGGGCGATTTCTCCATCGGCATCAATGTGTCCGTAAACACCTTCCCAGACTTTGCTCTCACCCCTGTTTTCGGTGTCTTTATGCGTACCGAAGAAATAGAGGGCCCCTTTGGTACCATTCCACATCAGGCCGCCTTTCTTGATATCAATCAAGGC
>WFPF01000009.1 GCA_015487695.1 Chitinophagales bacterium | reverse complement strand
TTTTATTTGAGACCAAATCGGGCAAGGTCAAACTGGCCGGATGCAAATCAAAAATGAAGATTACATATGGCAATATGGAACTTGAGCAATCGATGCACGAGTTCAGCTATTTCCAGTCTGCCATCAACTCATTGTATGGCTATATCAAAGATGTCCGCCAGGTATATTATCGCAAGTTTCTGATCCAGCTTAGCAAATACAAGCTTTCCATCATTCTGAATGCCGCAGAAATTATCGAGCTCTACGAACTGCTCGGAGGAGCCAAGACCATGATGGACTTTGAGAAAATCATTGACAGCGCCCTCAAAGAGCATGAGAAAAAGGCCGGCTCTTCTGACGAAGAAGAACTCTAAGCCGGGCAATTTTCCATTTTCCGCAAAATATTACATCCACCCTGGAGGGCAGCTCTTTTGATCAAATCAGAAGCCGGATGCCCGCATTCTCTTTTCTTGCAGTATCCCGATTCCAAGAAAAGCATTTCAAAATGCAACAATAACAGGCCTTAAGCGTATATTGCTCATTAGTGCGTTGCCATTTACCCATTTTTTTGATTATTTTCTTGCATCCCGAGGGGGTGTAATATTTTGTACTTTTTAATAAAAAATGGTTTATGCTGGACATCAAAGAGATCATTGCCCAACTCAGCGAAGAAGAAGCCAAAGAATTCGGCAAGGTACTGATTGAGAGCAAAGCCGAAAAGACCGCCACCCTCTTTAACCTGCTTCAGCAGGACGGACACAGCGACAAAAAGATTCTGGAGATCCTCTCCATCAATTCCACCGCCTATTACACCCTTCGCTCACGCCTCTATGACAAACTGCAGGATTTCATGGTGCAGAAGATTGACGGGCCGCGCATGGATATTCTGGAGAAAGTCAACAACATTGATCATATCATTTTCAACTACCCCACCACGCAGGCCTTTACGATTTTACAAAAGTTTGAAAGCGAACTAAAGAAATACGACCATCCCGAGTATCTGCTGAAGGTGTACAACGGCCTGATGCGCCTCTCAAAAAGCAGCGAGCAATACTTCCACTATTCCCAGCTCTACAACTCCAACCTCACCTTTCTTATCGACTACGAGAAAGCCCAGCAATTACTGGGTGACTTCATTCGGGCAATGGGCGCGCACCTGCTGAGCAGAAACCCCGAATACATCGATCGCCTGCACCTGATAGCCGAACAGCTGAGCGAACTCTGTCAGCAATACCCCGATTCCTCACGGATATATATCCTCTATGCCATCGTCTCATCGCACTATCAGCTCTATGTGGAGGAGGATGAGCAGGAAGTGGAGCTGGAATCCATCGAAGACATTGTCAAAAAAGCCATGGCCATCCTCAAAAGCAAGAAAAAGGACCACTTCTTTGGCAACCTCATGCTGCTCTTCAACTATCTGAATTACCGCTACTATTCGAAATACGGCATCCGCAAGAAAGAGGAAGAATACTACACAAAAGTCGCAGACGACCTGGTCAAATTTCTCAACGGCTACGGCTTCTATGCCATTCCGACCCGTTTCCTTGGCGGAATGCTGAAAAGGGCCCTGCGAAACGGGGAAACAGGCGCACTGGAGCTCAGCAACCGGAAACTACAAAGGCAATACGACATCGGCCCGGATGATCTTGTGAATTATTTCAACTATAAAATGCACCTCGCCCTAAGCAGTTTTTACCGGGGACGATTTGAAGAGACCCACGACCAACTGAATGAAATCAGAAACAATGTAAGTCTGAAGAACTACCCTCATGCAGACATGGAGCTGAGGCTCTTTCTTGCCATCAACTATAGCATCACGGGCGAGCTGGAGATGAGCAACTCCCTGCTGAAAAGTATCAACCGGAAGCTGAAAAGCATTGACTACCATGACTATGAAAACCTTAAAATCCTGCGAAAGATTATTCAGAGCAGTCTGCGAACCCCTTCGCGCGAGCGGGTCAGAAAGGCCCTGCAACTGGCAGACGAATACAAGCACCTGAATAGAGGCCCCTACCGCCTGCTGGATGGGCTGGATGTCAATGAAGAACTGATAAAAAAGATGATTCGCTTCTAGAAGTTCAGAGCCTTTAGTTTCTCTGCATTCAGCGGCTTGACCACATACTCAATCACTTTTTCAAATTTCCGGGCTTCTTTTATGTCCTGCGCACTGTCTGACTGAGTAAGCAGTACGATGCGCATTCCTTCCGTGACCCTGTCGGACAGCTTATCCAGCGATTTGATAAAACTAAAACCGTTCATGATTGGCATATTGATGTCCAGAAAGACGATATCGGGAGTAAACTCCGGAGGAAAATCGTCCATCTTGTCAATATTTTTCAGAAACTCCAGCCCTCCCTTTCCCGAAGTGAATGTATATACATGACTCGCCAGGCCTTGTTTTTCAATAAGGCGGTTGTTGATCATATTGTCCACTTCATTATCATCTATCAGGAGGACACAACGCGTATTTGAAGAATCAGACATACGATTTCTATTTAACGTATAAATATAAAGGTAAAAGAACGAAGCATAAAGGATCGGCTCTGTGCAAACGGTGAAAATCTCATAGCTGTCACCAAAAATGATGTAAGTTATTCCCCTCTTTCTTTCCACAATTCCATAAAACGGGGATGGAAATTCACTGTTGACAAGAGTTCCTTCAGTTCCGAAGGCATGTAAGCTTTTTCAGGAAAAATGAAAGAACGGACCCAGTGGCAGGGTACGTGTTCAAAATAGTAATTGACTCCGCTCAGGGGGGCCACTTGCAATTCGGAATCATCGCGGGGATATTCGGTGAGCACTTCATCCAGAAGGCTGTCGTCCGCCTGCCGCACATTGATCAGTTTTCGCGCATCGGCCAGCACATAAAGCGGCACTTTGAGCAAATGGGCCGCTGCGGCCAGGGGCATGCTGCCGGCTTTGTTTACGAAGGTGCTTTCCGTGAGCACATCGCAACCGCAAAGTGCCATATCACATTTGGTGAGCATTTTTCCCATGACGGCATCTTCGATCATTTTCACTTCCCAGCCCATTTCTTTCAGAATTTTTCCCTGGGAGAGGCCCTCTCTTGCCGGATGGCTGACGGACTGGTAAAGGGTCCACGAGCTGTGGAGCGAAGGCTGCAAAGCCCTGAAAAAATCAATCAAAGCACCGCTTCTGCTGTGCAGCAACACCGAAAGCGGAGCATTCAGCTCATGAATGCGCTGCAGGGATTGCAGGCAGGCACTGCCCGCTGCCGACCAGCGCTTTTGATAATTCCGGATAAAGCGAATCCATGCTTCCGGCCCGGCATCGAAAGCATCCGAAGCGCAGAGGGCATTCACAAAATGAAGGACCACGGCAAAGTGCCCCAGCTTCTGGAGGGTCAGTGCCAAAGCCTTGCGCTGCCACTCCTTTTCATTGGCCGCGGAAGGGTCACCGGCCATCTCAATGAGGGCTTGCTGAGGCCGCTTCAGGATTTCGGAAGAGCCCGACTCCCGGTCATGCAGCACCGGGTCAAGGTATTGACGAAGGATATTCATAAATTCACAATTGGATTGAAGTTATAAAAAAGCGTGTGGAATGAGATTTAAAGATTTGGCCGAAATTGAAGCCGCCATACCCCGTTGCACAAAATGTCCGCGGCTGATACAATACATTGGCGAGGTAGCGGAAAAGAAAGTAAAACGCTACCGGGATCAGAATTACTGGGGGAAGCCTGTTCCGGGTTTTGGCGACCACGCTGCGCGCCTGCTCATCATCGGACTGGCACCGGGGGCCCACGGAGCCAACCGCACCGGCCGCATGTTTACGGGTGACGATTCGGGCCATTGGCTCTATAAGGCCCTCTACGAAACCGCTTTTGCCAGCCAGCCCCAAAGCGAGAGCCGCGATGACGGCATGCAACTCCACGATGCCTACATATCGGCCATTGTCCGCTGTGCACCTCCGCAAAACAAACCCACAGCCGAAGAGCGAAGAAACTGCTCCGTCTATCTGGAAGAGGAACTGCGCATCATGCGCAGGCAACTGAAGGTGGTTATCTGCCTCGGGCGCATGGCCTTCGAGCAATACTGCCGCATCGAAAAACTGCATGGTCTGGAGTTCGGACACCTCTTTACCTATACCATGAAAGACCGGCCCACACTCATTGCGTCCTATCACCCCAGCCGGCAAAATACCAATACCGGCAGGCTCAAGTGGGAACCCTGGCTGGCCGTCTTCAAAACCGCCCGCGGCCTCCTGCAATAAACAGACCCGCTCTTTTTTTCAGCATATTTATATATCTGATTTTCTGTAACTTCAAATGCAGCCCCGAAAGGGTGGACAAAGAATGGAGATCAGCATTTCATATGAAGCGCAGAAGATGCTGGCCCGAAAGATGCTCGACCGGCATCCCGGGAGTTGTTGTGGTTTTATCTTTGGCAAAGACGGCCTCCCCCGGCTGATCACCCGGATCGTAGAAGCAGAAAATTTGCAGTCGGGAGAAGAAATTACACCGGCCGGCATCGTGAATGCCAATCGCTATGCCGAAGATGAGGACATTGCTTTTTTAGGCACCTTTCATGCCGTCAACGGACACTGCGCAGTCCCTTCGACACAACACCTGCTCAAGGCGCTGCCGGGGCACAGCATCCTGCTGGTATCTTTCCGAAAAGGGAAAATCACGGATATCAGAAGCTGGCGCCTGCAGAGCGGTGGCAGTTGCAGCGAAGAGAAGATTGTGGTTCAGGATGCACTTGACCGCATATTTAAACGAACATAATTCATCTTCCCTGTAGATTTACAGTGCAATCAACGCAGCAAACGCAGTGAAAGAAGAATTCATACAGCGATACAGCCGGCAACTGATCCTTCCGGGATTTGGCACCGAAGCCCAGAAGAAACTATCTGCTTCATCTGTGCTGGTGATCGGAGCCGGAGGACTCGGAGTGCCGGTCATACAGTATCTGACGGCTGCCGGGGTCGGCCGCCTCGTTGTGGCCGATGATGACGTGGTCGAACTGCACAATTTGCAGCGCCAGGTGCTCTACGGCCGGGATGACATCGGCTCAAACAAGGTGGAACTGGCCGCCCGCAGACTGCAGGCGATCAATCCCCATGTACGTGTGGAGGCATGGCCCGAACGCATCACATCACAAAATGCGCTTTCGCTGCTCAAAGATTTTGATCTGGTGATGGATTGCACGGACAACCTCGTCAGCCGCTATCTTATCAACGATGCCTGCTTTCTGAACGATGTTCCCATGGTCTACGGCTCGCTCTTTCAGTATGAGGGGCAGCTCTCGGTCTTCCACCTGCCCCTGCCTGACGGCAGCCGCTCGCCCAACTACCGCGATCTTTTCCCGCTGCCACCGCCACCCGGCCAGATGACGGACTGCAGCGAGGGAGGTGTGCTGGGTACGCTGCCCGGCATCATCGGCACCCTGATGGCCAGCGAAGCCGTTAAAATCCTTGCCCGAATCGGGGAGCAGATGCATTCGCGGCTCTTCCTCTTCGATGCCCTGCGCTTTAAAAGCCGCGCACTCCGCTTTGCCCCGCACCCCAAAAATCCCCTCCGGGGCAATCCGCCCCCGCTGAGGCAGCTCATCGACTATGAAGCTTTTTGCGGAATCAGCGAAAGTTTTGTGCCCGCAGAAGAAGAGATGGAAGCCCGGGAGCTTAGAGACCGCATGCAAAGCGGAAGTAAAATCACCCTGCTGGATGTGCGCGAGCCCGGAGAATACGAACTCACTTCCATCGGGGGAATCAACATTCCCGCTTCGCAGCTGAAAGAAAAACTTTCCTTGCTGAAGGGACAGGAAGCGCTGATCCTGATCTGCCGCAGCGGCATTCGCTCGGCCCGCCTGCTGCCGGACCTGAAAGTGCATTTCCCGGGCCGCGAAATCTATCATCTGCGCGGGGGCCTCCTCGCCTGGAAGGCCGAAGTGGACCCGGGCTTTCCCATGTATTGAATAAGTGAAAAGTGGTCCCGAAACAGATTTCCGTTCAAGCCTGTCGTTGTGACAGGGCAGAAATCTCCTCAGGTAAGTTTCACCGGTAAAATTATGTGAGCTACTTTTTCAGCAGATAACAGCAAAATATATAAAAAGCTAACAGAAGCATCATAGGATAATTACACACAAACCGTTGAGCCCTGCGGATTATCTATGTGCCCATCGCTGCAGTGCCATGAAAATTTCCATCTTATTGTCTTCCACCAGCCCGGCCAACACCTTTGCATCTGATTCGGACCAATTGTATCCACGCCCAGGCTCGGTTTCCATCCAGTTGTTGATGATCTGATGGGTGGGCTCGTCCGTCCTGAGGAGCGATAATATATCGAGTAGGATAGGGAGGAGTTCTTTTTCCGAGCGGAAAAGGCTAC
>WFPF01000008.1 GCA_015487695.1 Chitinophagales bacterium | reverse complement strand
CTTCCATCGCCCGTCTGCTTCGCAAAAATGCCTCCGGCCCGTGAAAAGGATTGGCGGAGAGAGGGGGATTATTTCTCATGATCCCCGAAGTGGGGGTGTCTCAATCCTTTTCCCGGATGCTTCGCCTTCCTTTTTGCTCAGTTCCGGGCTCATGAAAGCTACGCTTCCATCGCCCGTCTGCTTCGTAAAAATACCTCCGGTCCTGTGAAAAGGATTGGCGGAGAGAGGGGGATTCGAACCCCCGGTACCGCAAAGCGGTACACCTGATTTCGAGTCAGGCCCGTTCGACCACTCCGGCATCTCTCCGGGGGCAAAATTCGGGAATATTTTTTGATTTTTTTCCGGGAGGGAGCAAAAAAGGAAGGATAGAGCCCGCTGCCCTCTTATCGCCTCAGATACATTGATTTTTTCTTGAACATATCGCGGAAGAAGGGATCTTTCAGGTCGTAGATAAAGCGAATGGCTTCGCCCGTTGATTTCATCTCGGGACCCAGCTCTTTTTGTATTTCCGGAAATTTGTCAAAAGAGAAGACCGGCTCTTTGATGGCAAAGCCTTTCATGTTCTTTTCAAACGCAAAGTCTTTGAGCTTGTGCGTGCCGAGCATGATCTTGGTAGCAATATTCAGGTAGGGAATGCCATAGGCCTTGCTGATAAACGGCATGGTTCGCGAAGCCCTGGGGTTGGCTTCAATGACGTAGACTTCTCCGTCTTTTACGGCAAACTGAATATTGATCAGCCCGATGATATTCAAGGCCCTTGCCAGCTTTTCGGTGATCTCCTGCATGAGGTCAATGGTACGCGGAGAAAGGTCGTAGGGCGGCAGTACGGCACTGCTGTCGCCACTGTGAATCCCGGCCGGTTCGATGTGCTCCATGACACCCATAATGTGAACATCTTCACCATCGCAGATGGCATCCACTTCGGCCTCTTCGGCCCGGTCGAGGAAGTGGTCAATCAGGATGGTATTGTCGGGGAAATGTTTGAGAATCTTCAGCACGGCCTGCTCCAGTTCTTCGTCATTGATCACAATGCGCATGCGCTGGCCGCCCAGCACGTAGGAAGGCCTTACCAAAACGGGATAGCCTATTTTCTGAGCTATTGCCAGGGCTTCTTCGGCTGTGTGGGCCACACCGAATTCGGGATAGGGGATCTCCAGTTCCTTGAGCAACTCCGAAAATGCACCGCGGTCTTCGGCCAGGTCCATGTTTTTATAAGATGTGCCCAGCAGACGCAAGCCGTGATCTTCAATCCGCCTGGCCAGTTTGAGGGCCGTCTGACCGCCCAACTGCACGATCAGCCCATCGGGTTTTTCCAGATCGATAATTTCGCGGAGGTGTTCCCAGAATACGGGCTCGAAATAGAGTTTGTCGGCAATGTCGAAGTCTGTGGAAACGGTTTCCGGATTGCAATTGATCATGATGGATTCCTGTCCCACTTCTTTGATGGCCATCAATCCGTGCACACAACAGTAATCAAATTCGATGCCCTGCCCGATGCGGTTGGGTCCTGACCCCAATACGATCACTTTCTTTTTGTCCGTGGGAAGGCTTTCATTCTCGCGGTCAAAGGTGGAATAAAAATAGGGGGTCTGCGCCTCGAATTCAGCCGCACAGGTATCCACGACTTTAAACACCCGTTTCAGGTCAATGGACTTGCGCTTTTCATAGATTGCGTCTTCCTTGTCTTCCCGCAGCATCCAGGCAATCTGTGCATCGCTGTAGCCCAGCTCTTTGGCCTTGCGAAGAAGCGAATCGGGAAGGGAGGCAAGCTCATATTTACGGAATTCTTTCTCGAAGCGGACGAGGCGGGCTATCTCATGGATAAACCACTTGTCGATGCGGGTCAGTTCCTGCACGGTTTTCTCAGGGACGCCCAGCTCGAGGGCATCTTTGATGCGGAATATCCGGTCCCAGCTGGCATGTTCGAGGCCTTGCAATATTTCATCGGTTTTGTGCCAGCGCTTGCCGTCCGCACCCAGCCCGATTTTGTTGTTTTCCAACGATTGGCAACCTTTCTGCAGTGCCTCGATAAAACTGCGCCCGATGGCCATTACCTCGCCCACCGACTTCATCTGAAGCCCCAGTTCGGTATTGCAGCCATAAAACTTATCGAAATTCCAGCGGGGGATTTTAACGATGACATAGTCGAGTGCCGGCTCGAAGAAGGCGGAAGTGTTGCCTGTGATTTGATTCTTCAGCTCATGCAGGCGGTAACCGAGGGCCAGCTTGGCTGCAATCTTGGCTATCGGGTAGCCGGTGGCTTTGGAAGCCAGGGCCGATGAACGGGATACCCGGGGGTTGATCTCAATGGCAATGATGTCTTCATTCTCCGGATTCAGTGCAAACTGCACATTGCAGCCTCCGCTGAATTCGCCCAGCGAGCGCATCATCAGAAACGAGAGGTCGCGCATTTTCTGAAAAGCGGTGTCGCTCAGCGTCATGGCCGGAGCCACCGTGATAGAGTCACCTGTATGAATGCCCATCGGGTCCATGTTTTCGACCGTACAAATGATGACGATGTGGTCATCCTGATCGCGGAGCAATTCGAGCTCAAATTCTTTCCAGCCGAGCACGGCTTTTTCTACCAGCACTTCGTGTGTGGGCGACATGCTGAGCCCCCGTTCGAGGGCGGCATCCAGCTCATCGCGGCTGTGCACAAATCCGCCCCCCGAACCACCCAGTGTGTAGGAGGGCCTGATAACCAGCGGAAATCCGATTTCCTGGGCATACTCTTTGCCTTCGAGAAAGGAGTTGGCCGTGCGCGATTCGGCAACGGGAACTCCGATTTCAATCATTTTTTGACGAAAGGCCTCGCGGTTTTCAGTTGTTTCGATGGCATCCATGTCCACTCCGATGAGGCGAACATGGTATTTTTCCCAGATACCCAACTCATCGGCTTCTTTGCAGAGGTTGAGTGCGGTTTGTCCGCCCATGGTCGGCAGCACGGCATCAATATCCTGCTCCTGAAGTATTTTTTCAATGGATTCTACCGTGAGCGGTTCGAGATAGATGTGATCGGCTGTCATGGGGTCGGTCATGATGGTAGCCGGGTTCGAATTGATCAGCGTCACTTCTACGCCTTCTTCCCTGAGGGCCCGGGCGGCCTGGGTGCCGGAGTAGTCAAATTCGCAGGCTTGTCCGATGATGATGGGTCCGCTGCCAATGATGAGTACGGACCGGATGCGCTTGTCTTTGGGCATTGAATGCAGGCTTGATTTGGGCAAAGATAATTGCTTATATATCAATTTCGGAATGGCCCTCCGGCAATACCAAAAATTAACGTAAGGGTAATTTTAGCCCAAGGGCAAATGCAGCTCTGCCAGCATGCATCGTACGCTGCCTCCGCCCGTTTCTTCGATCGTTGGAATATCCGAATGAATGACAGCAGCATGAGCTTCTATCCGTTGCAGTTGCCTGTGATTCAGCGACCGGAAAGCGCGGTCAGACTTCAAAAGCAGCGGCCTCCCGTTTTTGTTATTTACCTCCAGGGCATTGCCCGCAAAGTCCTGCATTTGTATCATGCTGAGGGGTATCGCTTCTTTTCCGCTATCGGCCAGGGCTGCTCTTAATTTTTTCCGTTCTTTCTTGTCCGGCAGGCTCTCAAAACAGACAAGCGCCATTTTCTGTCCGACCGTCATCATCACATTGGTGTGGTAGATGGCTTGCCCGTTTTGATCTTCCGCTCGAAAAAGGAGGGAGCGGTATCCCCGCTGCCGGCAAAAGTCAATGAAAAGCGCCTCATCCGTGCGCTCCGAGCGACAGGCATAGGCGATCCTTGCATTGTGGTCAAATACCATGCTGCCCGTCCCCTCCAGAAAACGGGTTTTTTTTTCGAAAGGACTCAGGTCGGTCGGTTTTCTAAATCCGTAGCGATTCATCAATAAACTGACGATGTCCTGCCTAAGCTCTTTCCTTCGCATGGGCGCATACATGGGGAAGAGGATCAGCTCTCCGTCCGGCATTGTGGCGATCCAGTTGTTGGGAAAAATCGCATCGGGTTTGGGTGGGTCGGGCGTATCGTCAATCACTAATACATCGATATTCTCTGATCGAAGCACTTCCACGAGGCGGTCAAATTCTTTCAGCGCCCGGCTTTGAATGCTTTGCGCAGAAAGGTCACCGGATTGCCTTTGAAAGGCATTGTCGGCCGCTGTTTCGGGGTTGTAAGCGAAAGCGGCAGGCCGCACCATGAGGAGCAGCGATGGCTTTCTTTCCACAGTCCCTAATTTTTTTGATAATCGAGTGTCAGCAATATGGGCAGGTGGTCGCTGTAGCCACCGAGGTAGCGCGATCCGGCATAGGTTCGAAAGGGCATGGATCCCGGATTTCTTGTGTCATCGGTCAGCAGGAATGGAAAGTGAAGTATTTCCGCAGCATCTGCTCCGGCCTTCCATTTCTTCCCATCGAGGAGTCCTTTGGATACGATGAACTGATCGAGGGTGTTCCATTCGCCCCGGTAGCGATGGCTGCCCAGCCCTTTGCTGAACTTGAGCTCGTACATGAAGTTGAAAAGCGGGTGCCCGCTGTCCAGCGAGTCGGGCGCTCCCCTTGCCCCCAGTATATCGTAGATGCTTTTGTTTTCGGGGCCGTCATTGAAATCTCCCATGATGATGATTTTTTTCATCGGGTCGACAGCGAGGAGCGAATCCACCGCTTTGCGGAGCACCTTGGCTGCTTCGAGGCGATCGGGTTGGCTGGCTTCCAGACCACCGTAGCGCGAGGGCCAGTGATTGACGAAGAAGTGCAGAGTATCATTTCCCACTACGGCCGTGGCCAGCAGAATGTCGCGCGTGCGGTCGGCCGTGTCGTAAGGAAAACGAACAGCCAGGGCGCGGCTGCCGATGATCTCTACGAGGTCTTTGCGGTAAATCAACGCCACATCGATGCCCCGCTCATCGGGAGATTCCTGATGGACGATTCCATAGTTGAATTTGACAAGAGAAGTGTGCGAAATAAGATCTTCCAGCACACCCCGGTTTTCCACTTCACAGAATCCGGCTATGGCCGGAGGCTCCCATTGCTCGGTATTCATCAGCACTTTGGCAATGTGATCGAGTTTTTCCTGATAACGGTAATAGGTCCAGTGCTTGCTTCCCTCAGGTGTAAACTCTCCGTCCCGGATATGCGGATCGTTGATCGTATCAAAGAGGTTTTCTACATTGTAGAAGAGGACCTGCAGCTCGTTGCTGCTGAAAGGAGCGCTGTCTTTGCTTTCGTCTTTCTGTGGTCCGCGACAGGCGGCTAGCAGCAGTATCAGGGCCAAGAAGAGTAGGGTCTTTTTCATAATTTCTGTCTTCCCCGCTGCGCAAAGAAAAACAGGCTTCAGGCAGCAGTGTTTTTTGTGATCTCTCTAACTATTTGGCAAAAGAAACCGCCCGTTTTTCGCGGATGACGGTCACCTTGATCTGCCCCGGATATTGCATTTCGTTTTGGATCTTCTCCGAAATTTCAAAACTCAGTTCTTCGGCTTTTTTGTCGCTGACGTTGTCGGCCGATACAATCACCCGCAGCTCCCTTCCGGCTTGCATGGCATAGGCTTTTTCCACGCCTTCGTAGCTGAGGGCCACGGTTTCGAGTTCTTTGATGCGGTTCAGATAGTTCTGCATGGTCTCTCTGCGGGCACCCGG
>WFPF01000007.1 GCA_015487695.1 Chitinophagales bacterium | reverse complement strand
CGGGAAAGCCGCTACACCCAAAAGCTGGCAGAGAAAATCGTAGACCAGTTTTATCGCATCAATATCGCATTCTCCAGCCATCTGATCGCTTTTGTAGCTTTTGAGCTTATTCGCAGGATGAACGGAGACCTCGATCTCTTCGAGCTCCTGCACATCCCTCCCAAGCAGATCAAAGTGCCTTACCGCGAATTCAGAGAGAAAGTGGCAGCCGTGCGTGATGCCCTGCTGAAACTCAAGGACGAAGGGCGCATTGATGTGGCACCTCATCTGCTCAGTCCGGTGGAAGAGGTTATTCGCCACGGCCTCGAAAATGTAGGCGTATTTCACAGCAAGCGGGTGCTGAAATACAATAAAAAGAAGCTGGAAATTTTGACGGAAGACCTGAAATTGCTTTATTTCTATCACAATCGCCTGGAAGGGTACGGACTTGAAAAACATATATGACATCAAAACCGTGGGGATCATCGGTGCGGGCAGTTTTGGCACGGCCGTGGCCAATCTTGTGGCAAAGAACCACAAGGTGCTGCTCTATGCCCGCAGGGAAGAGGTGAAAGACGAAATTCTGCGAAGCAGGAAGAATGCCAAACAGGAAGTGCATCCCAACGTAAGACCCAGCACGGACATGGAAGAACTGGCGGCTGAATGCCCGCTTATTTTCCCGACTGTTCCTTCTTCATCATTCCGCGACATGATCCGCGACCTGAGTCCCTTTCTCAAGCCCCATCATATCCTGATTCATGCCACCAAAGGCCTCGATGCCGACCCGCACCCCGAGTCTCCGGGCTGGAAAGAGGCCAAATACAGCCGGGAAAATGTGAAAACGATGAGTGAAGTGATGCTCGAAGAAAGTGTAGTGCTGCGTGTGGGCGCCATGGCCGGGCCCAACCTGGCGATGGAGCTGGCAGCCGGCAAGCCGGCCGCCACCGTCATTGCCAGCGAATATGACGAAGTCATTCACATCGGCCGCAGTGTCTTGCGCAGCGAACGCTTTCAGGTCTACGGCAACCACGATATTATCGGAGTGGAGTTCTCGGGAGTGCTCAAGAATACCATCGCCATTGCCTCGGGAGCCGTGACGGGTCTCGACCTGGGTGAAAATGCGCGTGCCCTCCTCATTACAAAAGGCCTGAGCGAAATGATCCGTCTCGGATCGGTATTGGGCAGCGATACGCGGGCCTTCTTCGGGCTGGCAGGCATGGGCGACCTGGTGGCCACTTGCAACAGCCGCCTGAGCCGCAACTTTACGGTGGGCTACCGCATGACCCGGGGCGAAAGCCTCGATGAAATTCTGGACACCGCCAGCGAAGTGGCGGAGGGAATCAATACCGTGAAAATTGCCAAAAAACTGGGTGAACACTATGGCGTGCGGCTGCCCATCATCGAAACCCTCTTTGATGTGCTTTTCGGGGAGATTGACCCGCGCGAGGGGCTCGTCCGCCTTATGCAGTTTCCCTATGGCCGCGATGTGGATTTCCTCTGAAAGCCGGCTTCGATAAAAAATGATTAACCGGGCTTCTTTTCTTCTCTTATTTTCGTTTCATGATTTGTGTGGCTGCCCACAAGGGGAAGCGGCCGGGAAGTTCCATTAAAAAAGGAGGAAATGCGGACATTGATTTTAATTTGGGGATTGCTGCTGGCAAATGGATTGCAGGGACAGCGTACCCTCAGGGGACAGGTCTTGGATAGCAAAAGCGGGAAGGGACTGGCTTATGTGAACATTGGCATTGCCGGTGCGGGCATTGGCACTGTTTCGCAGGCGGACGGGCACTTCGAACTACTTGTCCCCGATACATTTGCAAATGACAGCCTGAAGTTTTCCATGGTCGGATATACGACCCGGTCGCTCTATCTGGAGGATATACTGAATACGGATGAATTGCAGGAAATCGGCATGGAGCCGAAAGTGACACAGCTCGAAGAAGTAGTTATCTCGCCACGCAACTGGAAAGAACGCATTCTGGGCAATCGCACCGAATCGAGAAACATTATAGCCGGGTTTACCTCCAATGAACTGGGCAACGAGGTCGGCATACGGGTGCACATTCGCAGAAGCCCGACCCTGATCGATGCTTTCAATGTCAGCATTGCCGCAAATCACTATGATACCCTGCGCTTTCGCATCAATTTCTATGATCTGAAAGACGGCATGCCCCACGAGCGCATCCAGAGAAAAGACATCATCGTGGAAACGACTATGCAGGACGGTTTGCTGAGCATCGACCTGAGCGATTATGACATTGTCGTCTATGATGATTTTTTCGTTTCATTGGAGTGGATAGAAGACCTGGGGGGCGAAGACGGGCTCTATTTCTCGGCCGGATTTCTGGGAAGTCCGATCATTTCGAGGAAAACAAGCCAGGCCGACTGGGAGAAACTGAGCGGTGTGAGCCTCGGCTTCAACGTAAAGGTGAGATATTGAAAAATATTTAATTCGTTGAGGACTGCGGTATAATTCTTTCCGCTTTCCCTGCGTTTGTTTTTTAATTAAGAAATGAAAAACTTACTTCTCCTTTCCGTATTTCTTTTAAGCTACACGGCTCTTCACTCGCAGCTTCCGAAGGGTGACCGCATCCTTTCCTGGCATGTGGATATGAGCGAGAACGGGAGCTACGACTCGGCCATGAGCTATGCCCGCAGAGCTTGTCTTGAGAGTACTCCGCTCTTTTTCACCTGGCGCTCGCTCGAAGACTCGGCCGGAGTGTTCAACAGCAGCTTAATGAATCAGACGCTGCGCATTGCCAATTTTTATTATCCTTTCTTCGGCATTCCGGTGGAGCTGCAACTGGCCCCGATCAATACCGTCAGGCGCGAAGTACCTGCCGACCTGGAGAATCTGCCTTTTGACGACCCGCGCATGATCAAGCGCTTCAAAACCCTCCTGGATACGGTTTTTTCGCGCCTGCCCGACCTTACGCTCACCTCACTGAGCATCGGAAACGAAAGCGATGGCTTCCTCGGCACTGATTTGCAGGCGTATCTCGAATACAAAAGCTTTCTCGATTCGGTGATTCCCTATGCAAAAAATCGCTACCGTGCGCTCCACGGAGAAGAGCTTCTGACCGGAACAACCTTTATGTTCAGCGGGCTGGTGAGTCCGGCAAAGAAAAGCCTGTGCAAACTTGTAAATGCCGGCCGCGACTTCATAGCCGTCACCTACTATCCGCTGAACCCCGATTTTACCATGAAGCCTCCTGCGGTGGTCTTTGACGATTTTGATAAAATAACCACGGAGTATTCCGATACGGCAACGCCCATTCACTTTGTGGAGTGCGGCTATTCTTCGAGTGCCGTGTGCAATAGCAGCGAGGCTCTGCAGGCCGATTTTTACAGAAACGTCTTTTCAGCCTGGGACCAGCATGCCGACCGTATCAGACTGATTGCTATTGTCAAGCTCACGGATTGGTCGCAGGCGGTAGTCGACCAGCTTGCCGACTATTACGGACTGCCGAATCTTGAAAGTTTCAAGGAGTATTTGCGTACGCTGGGTGTGCGCACCTATCCCGGTGACGGGAAGAACAAAGCCGCATATGAAGCCATATTGTGTGAGCTGGCGGCACGAAACTGGTGCGCGGTCAGTTGCAAAGCAACGGGAGTGGAGAGTTTACAGAAGAGAGATGCCGGACTTTATCCCAATCCGGTCAATTCCATCCTGCACCTTTCGGGAGATGCAGCGGTGGCCGCGTGGTATCTGTATCATGCGAACGGACAGCTATTGCTTTCCGGAAATAAAAAAGATATTGATTTCTCCGCTTTTTCGCCCGGCTTCTATCTTTTGGAAGTAGAATATGCCGATGGTGAAATAATTCGAAGAAAAATAATCAAAGAATAGAAGATGCATGAGCGCAGCGGCATAAGCTTGAGATTGCGGATTGCAGCACCTGCACTTATTTATACGTGGGTGTTTCTGCTTTCCATTGTGGAGACATGGGCGCAAAATGCGGATTTGATTTTTCACTCGGGATTTGAAGCAGATGTGGAAGTGCTCAACAACGGGAAATCTGCCGATATTGTCGGGAGGGATCATTCGCTTCCTGTACCCAACGACTGGGTCAATGACCTTGAAACAAATCCGTTGATAGGCTCCTTTGATATTCAGTATCAGGGTGGAACAGATGAAATGCGCTACGCAGAAATCGTTTCAGACCCCAAAGATCCTGACAACAAAGTATTGCATTTTCGCATCCATCGTCCCAATGTAGACGGGGTGAAAGGCCGGGTGCAGGCCAACCTTTATCAAAACGAGCAGCTCAGAAATATGGATTACAGCATTCGTTTGCTGCTGCCTTCCGATTTTAATTTCTTGAAAACCGCGAATGCGGAAATTCGCTGGCTCACATTGATGGAATTCTGGAATAATCCCGCGTGGTCGCAGGATTATGGCTTTCGTATTACCGTGAATCTGCAAAAATGGGGGTTGCAGGAGGATTCGCTTCACCTGGGCGTGCATGGCCAGGTGTATGATACGAAGAAGAAAAAATGGCAAAGCATTTGGGATACGGGAAACGCTTCCTTTATTGTGCCGGTATCCAGGTGGATGAGGATACATGTTCGTTTTGCAGAAGGTGATCAAAGCAACGGAAGATTCTGGTTAAGTGTCACGCCTGAAGGCGAGGAGGAAGAGGTGGTTTTTGATATTCGCAACTATACCCGTCATCCGGATGATCAGGCTCCCGATGGACTCAGCCATTTCAACCCTTTCAAGCTTTACACTTCCGGAGCGCTGATCAACGCTATGAGCGACAATGGAAAACTGCTGCATTTGTATTGGGATGATTT
>WFPF01000006.1 GCA_015487695.1 Chitinophagales bacterium | reverse complement strand
TCCTTGTTCTGTTGGATCGTGCTCGGGGAGACTGGTGTTGACCCTTCGGCATTTCATGTGAAATTTTAAATGAAAAAAAAGAAAAAGCCCCTTCACCGGGGCTTTTTTCTTTCCATGCCCTTAATTTCCCGCTCCTTCCGCTTATCCGTCACGTGGACGTAGATCATGGTGGTTTCTATCTTCGAGTGCCCCAGCAGTTCTTTCAAGGTTTCCACCTTTCCGCCTGCTTCGAGGAATGAAACCGCGAAGGTATGCCGCGCCACATGGCTGGTAAGCCGTTTCTTCAGCCCGGCAATAGCACCTATCTCTTTCAGATTGACATTGTACGGCTGCAGCTCCTTGTTATCGAATAACTGATGCCGGCTCATGTCGATATATGATTTCGCTGTTTCCGTTAGCGGCACCTTGACCGTATGATTGAAACGAATTGTCTTCTGAGCCGCATAAATCAAATACCCGTCAACAATATTATCGGCAGTCAATTTCCTGAGATCCGAATACCGCGGTCCTGTATAACAGACGAAGAGGAATTTCCGAAGATCCTCATGCAGATAATCCGGAAGCAGATGATTGTCCCAGAGATCGTGGAGCTTCTCCAGTTCCTCGTGGGCGAGGTAGACGGGGTCTGATCGGTTGAATCTGATCGGGAAATTCTCATATGGATTGGCGATCCTCACCCCTCGCCTTATGGCCAGCTTGATGAATTTTTTCGCATTCTTATGTTGCTTTGCTCTGTTGTTTCGACTCAACCCATTTTTAATCATCCACCGCTCGAACTGATCGGGCCAATCCGGAGTAATATCGAGGAAATTGATATAGCGCCTCCATCGTTTCAGCCAGTTAATGGTGGTGAAGTAAGTCTTGATGGTCTGCGGTTGTACGATATACTTATGATCCATCGCCTCCCGCTCCATGAACGCGATGAAATCATTTTTCACACTCGGATTTTCGAATTCCCGTTTGAAATCCTTGACGGTCAATTGCCTTTCTGCCAATCTGTAGTCTACGAAAATTTCGTTGGCTTTGGCCTTCGCCATCCCCAATAGCAGATTATAGTCATCTGCTTTTTTTTCATCGGCCAACACTACTCGCTCCTGATCGCTATCGAACTCGTCCGGTTTCACAGACAGATGCAGAGATATTTTCCCTGTGACTCTATTGATAGTGTATCTCAAATATAGGGGGGCTGTTCCATCCTTTCGGATCGCGTCAAGGCGCTGAATAATCTTAGCTGAACTACCCATATTCACATTTTGGACAACATTTATTTTTTATGGTCAACAATTGGACAACAGCTATTTCTGAAATCTGCAGAAACAGGCCTTGCCATTGCTACATCACAGAGGCTCAACCCGCAGAATGTGTAAAAAAGTGGTCCCGCCAGGACTCGAACCTGGATCTAGAGTTTAGGAAACTCCTATTCTATCCCTTGAACTACGGGACCTTTTCTCTCTTTGCCGGCAAATTTAAAAAACCCTGCTCTGCCTAACGAATAATTGCCCCGTTCGGGAAATTTTCTGCCGGTGCCACAAACGACAAGCGCCCTTCCTCGTCTTCGGCCATGAGGATCATTCCCTTGCTGACTTCTCCGCGCAGCTTGCGGGGAGCCAGATTGGCCACCACACAGACCTGCCGGCCCGGCAGATCGGCCGGATCAAAGTGCCCGGCAATGCCGCTGACAATGGTGCGGGTTTCCACTCCGATATCCACCGTCAGTTTCAGCAGCTTGTCGGCATTTTTCATCTTCTCGGCCTGCAATATGGTGCCCACACGGATGTCGGGTTTCATAAACTCATCGTAGCTTATCTCTTCACGAACGGGCGGGAAATTGGCTGTTTCCAGTTTTCCGTCTTCTTTGGTGGCCATTAGTTTGGCTATCTGCGCTTCGACCACGGCATCCTCAATTTTCTCGAAAAGTAGCTCCGCCCTGCCCAGTTGATGTCCGGCCGGCAGCAAATCGTATCGGCCGAGGTTCTTCCAGCGGAGATCCTCCTCCGGCAGCCTGATCATGGCGGCCAGCTTTCTCGCACTGAAAGGCATCACGGGGGCCATGGCAATGGCCAGGTTGGCAATCACCTGGAGGGCAATGTGCAGTATCTCACCGACTTCCCCGGGTTTTTCTTTGATCTTCTTCCACGGCTCTTCGTCCGTCAGGAACTTATTGCCGGCCCTCGCCACATCCATAAGCGATGCCAGGGCATCGCGAAATTTGAAAGACTCCAGCTCCAGGGAGATTTTGCGGGCAAAGCCCTCCGGGCCCCAGTCGAGGTCGAGTCCCCGGATACGCCCGCCTTCGCTGCGCGCCTCCATATCGATCGGCTGAACGACCCCGTTGAAATATTTTTGATGAAGCACGAGCACCCGGTTAACGAAGTTTCCCAGAATACCCACCAGCATGGAGTTGTTCTTCTCCTGAAAATCTTTCCATGTGAATTCGCTGTCTTTGCTCTCCGGCATATTGGCCGTGAGCACATATCGCAGTACGTCTTCCTTGCCCGGAAATTCATCGAGGTATTCGTGCAGCCAGACCGCCCAGTTGCGTGAGGTGCTTATCTTTTCACCTTCCATGTTCATAAACTCATTGGCCGGCACATTGTCGGGCAGGATGTATCCGCCATGTGCTTTGAGGATGATGGGAAAGATGATACAGTGAAAAACGATATTGTCTTTTCCGATGAAATGAATAAGGTGCGTATCCTCATCCTGCCAGTAGGCTTTCCAGTCTTTGCCGTTTTCCATGGCCCAGGCCTTGGTGGCCGAGATATATCCGATGGGTGCATCGAGCCAGACGTAGAGGACCTTGCCATCGGCCTGTGGCAAAGGCACCTTCACACCCCAGTCGAGGTCGCGGGTCATGGCGCGGGGTTGCAGGCCCTGATCGAGCCAGCTCTTCACCTGGCCGAGCACGTTTTTCTTCCAGTCGTCTTTGTGTTCTTCCAGAATCCATTTTCGCAGCCAGCCCTCGTATTCGTTCATGGGCAGATACCAGTGGGTGGTTTTTTTGAGGCGGGGCGGCTTGCCGCTGAGGGCCGAGACGGGATTGATAAGCTCCTCCGGACTCAGACTGCTGCCGCACTTTTCGCACTGGTCGCCATAGGCCCGCTCATATCCGCAGCGCGGGCAGGTGCCGATGATGTAGCGGTCGGCCAGAAAAAGGCCGTATTCCTCATCGTAGAACTGCTCGCTGCTCTTTTCAATAAATTTTCCCTCTTCGTACAAACGCAGAAAGAATTCCTGTGCCAGCTCATGATGAAGCGGGTCGGAGGTGCGGTGAAAAATATCGAAGTCGATACCGAAACGCTCAAAACTCTCCTTGTTCAGCTTGTGGTAATAATCCACCACTTCCTGGGGGGTCTTGCCTTCTTTCATGGCCCGCAGGGTGATGGCCACCCCGTGCTCATCCGAACCACAGATAAAAACGGCATCGTCTCCCCGCATCTTGCGGTATCTTGCGTAGATATCGGATGGCAAATAGGCTCCCGCCAGCTGCCCGATATGAATCGGCCCGTTGGCATAGGGAAGGGCGGCCGTAATGGTATAGCGTTTCGCTTCGCGTCTCATTTTCTGCTGATTTGGCTGCAAAGTTAAGCAGCAATGCCCGATTGCCCGTCATCTGTGCATATATCCTCTTTCATCCCCGTTCCTACTCCCTTTGATGGCTTAACTTTGCCCCGACATGAATGAAAAGGAAAGCAGCGTCCACGATGCATTCCTGCATTACCGGCAGGGCCGCATTCATTATCTCCGCTTTGGAAACGGGCCCAAAGCCATGATAGCTTTTCACGGTTTCAGTGAGGATGCCCGCTCTTTTCTTGAACTGGCCCCTGCGCTCGACCCGCTTTATCGCGTTTTTGCCATCGACTTTCCCTTTCACGGCAAAACAGAATGGCCGGGCAGCGAAGAATTCGGCCCCGAAGATCTGATTGCCGTCATCGAAATGCTGGGCGCCAAAGAAGGCTTTGAGCGTTTCTCGCTTTTCGGCTTCAGCATGGGCGGCCGTGTGGTTCTTACCATGCTGCCCCACATTTACCGGCAGGTTGACAAACTCTTCCTGGCTGCTCCCGATGGCATCCATACCCAAAAAGCCTTCAACATTGCCGTATACCCGGCCTGGGGACGCTATCTCTTCCGCCTCATTTCGAAAAAACCGGACCTCTTCTTTTTCATCCTGCGCATCGCCTATAAAAACGGCCGCATTTCCCGTTTTATGTATGAGTTCACCTCCAATCATATGGATACGCGCGAAAAACGGGAACGCATTTACAATACCTGGATGACACTCAAGCACTTTCAACCGGACATCCCTGGATTGCAAGCACTTATCGAAAAGGAGCACATCGAATGCCACCTCTTTTTTGGCAAAACAGACGAAGTCATTCGTCCGTCCATCGGCATTGAATTTCAAAAAAACATGCAGCATTGCACGCTCGACATCGTGCCGAAAGGACATAAGCTCATCGATCCCGTACTGATCCCCTACCTCAAGCCCTATCTTTAATACATGAGCTGGAATTTCTTCATCCTGCCAATGATCCTCTATTTCCTCCTCCTGCTCTTCATACGTATGCGCTGGCCGGTATCCGGAAAGAGAAAGAGCGAAGACCCGAAACTGCCGCTATCGCTCATCATTGCCTGCCGGAATGAAGCCCGGCATCTTCCGCGGCTTCTGGCAGCACTGGAAGCACAACGCTTTCCTCCGGAGCTCTTTGAAGTCATTTTTGCAGACGATCATTCCGATGACGGGGGCCCGCTGCTGCTGCGCAACTACCGGGGCCCCCTGAGCCTTCGCCTGCTTTCGTCATCCGGGGAGGGCAAAAAGAAGGCCCTTGCCGAAGGCATTGCGGCAGCCCGTTATGCGCATTGCCTTTTCACCGATGCCGATTGCCTGCCGGGGCCGGCTTTTCTCAGTGCGGTGTCTGAAGCTTTTTCGCGCGGCCACGACTGGGTAGGCGGGCAGGTAGCCGTAAACGATACCAACACTTTTATCGCCCGCTTCGAAAGCTACGACCAGGCCGCCCTCATGGCCATCACCGCAGCCGGATATACCCTGGGCAAACCCGCCCTTGCCAGCGGGGCATTCATGGCCCTGCCCCGCCAGCTCCTCGCTGCCGTTTCGCTGAATGCCGGAAAAAGAGATGCCGGATCGGATATTGAAATACTGGAATCCGTGCGGGAGAATTTGCAGTCTCCCTCGTTTATCACAGACCCCGATGCCCTCGTCCGCACCGATGCACACAATAGCCTCCGCTCCTTTCTCGGGCAGCGCAAACGCTGGGCGCGAACAGGGCTGCGCATACGCCATCCCTTCATTCTCGCTTTGATCACAGCCGGAGGTCTCAGCCAGCTTTTTCAGCTGCTCTTCTTTGTCTCGCTCCCCTTTTCCGCTCTTCCCCCGGGCATTCCGCTCTTCCTCATTGCGGTCAAAGCCGGGCTCGAAGCCCTTGTGATCTATGCGCCCCTGAAAAATGCAGGGTCTGCAAAAAACTTCCTTCTCATTTTCCCTTTCGTTGCCCTGCTCTATCCCCTCTATCTTTTCAGCGCAGCATTTTTGGGTATTTTTACAGGCTATAACTGGAAAGGACGCAGTCTCTCATGAACGAAGCAGAATTCATCATCCTGGACGCCTCATACTTTCTGACCGGCTACCCCGGCCTGCTGCGGGAAACAGGGCTTGACCGGGAGCGCCTGGACGAAGGTCTGCGCTCACTGCTGAAGAAGAAATATCTCCGGCAAATGCAGTTTAGCAGAAGCGCAGGAGATTTCATCGTCATGGACATCCCCGATATGCGGGAGCTGCGTCTTTATCATTATCTGGCCAGCAAAGAAGGCCTTCTGGCACACAACCGTTAAAATAATGAGCAGAAGTCCCGGTCAATTGGCATTCAGGCGATTTGTGCGCAACAGGGCGGCACTTGCCGGTGCGATTGTCATCCTTTCGGGTATCGTGCTCGCAGTCTTTGCCTATTTCATCATACCCGACCCAAGCAGCAATGCCAATACGCAGATTGTGGAGTTGAAGCTGAAAAAGCCGGGCTTTGAAATCGACCTTCTGAAAGTCCGGGCAAGAGCAGATAAACCGGTCTCGGTGATCAGAAGGCTCCGAAGCGGCATTCCGCACAGCGGACGCTACATTCCCATATTGGACTACAAGATTGACAACGGGCAACTCCGCTACACACACTACACCGGAAACGACAGCAGCGGGATTGCGGAATCGATCCCGCTGGCCACCCTGCTCTATCCCGGCTCAAAAGGCTCGGTCAACAGCAAAGGGGATCTGATTCTCACGCTGAAAGACGGACGTGAGAAGACACTCAGCAGCAGAGAAGTGGAAAAAGCCGTAGAAGCGCAAATAAGGCATAAGCGTTTTTTGCTGGGCACCGATGCCCTCGGGCGCGACTACTTCTCGCGCCTGATTTTGGGCGCGCGCGTTTCGCTGACAGTCGGATTTATGGCCGTGCTCATTTCCCTGCTCATCGGTCTTGTGCTCGGCTCCGTTGCCGGTTTTTACCGTTCATGGCCCGATGAGGTGATCATGTATTTTATCAATATTTTTTGGTCCATCCCGACCCTGCTGCTGGCCTTGTCGCTCTCGCTTGTTTTCAGCCGGGGCCTTTCGCAGGTCTATATGGCCATCGGCCTCACGATGTGGGTGGAAGTGGCACGTATGGTGCGGGGCCAGTTTATCAGCCTCCGCGAGATGGAATACATCGAAGCAGCACGAAGCCTGGGGTTCAGGAGCTTTCGCACCATCTTCCGCCACATGCTGCCCAATGTGACGGGGCCCGTCATTGTCGTGGTGGCTTCCAATTTTGCAGCCGCCATTTTGCTTGAGGCGGGGCTCAGCTTCCTCGGCCTGGGTGTTGACCGCCCGACCCCATCGTGGGGTGCCATGCTGAGCGACAACCGCAATTTTCTTATTGCCGGGCTTCCCCATCTGGCCATTCTTCCCGGCCTTGCGATTTCCCTCTTTGTCCTGTCATTCTTCCTCATTGGCAACGGCTTGCGCGATGCATTTGATGTCCGCGAAAGCAGAAAGTGATTTTTTTCCTATCTTTATTTGTTACCCACGTAATTAATTTGGCTTATGAAATCTTCTTACCCCACACAAGAAAGTATTTCGGCACAGCTTGAAAGACAATTGCAGGTCAAGCAATTGCAGGTGAGCGCACTGCTTGAAGTCACGCAGGCGATCAACAACAATCTTTCGTCCGACAAGCTCTTCCGTATTTATGAATTTATACTGCGCGCGCAGATCTCGGTAAAACGCCTGGCGGTATTCCTGCAGGATGAGGGCATCCACTGCATCTGCCAGTACGGCCTGCCCGAGGGCTTCGACCCGGACGATGTCATAGACGAAATCGTAAAGTACAATCGTCTTACTTTTTTTGAAGACGATCCCAACCGCCACCTGGACGATTTCGATATCATCATCCCCGTCTATCACAAAGACAAACCCCTCGCTTTTGCCTTGCTGGGCGATGTGCAGATCAGCGCCTACGAGACCCTGGATGATAAAATCAAATTTATCCGCACCATCACCAATATCATTGTTGTGGCTGTTGAAAACAAACGGCTGTTCAAAAAACAACTGGAACAGGAAAAGCTGAAGCGCGAGATGGAACTTGCAGCCGATGTGCAGTCCATGCTGATCCCCCGCAGCCTGCCAAACAACGATGAGTTGGAGATGTCAGCCGTTTATCTGCCGCACCGGAATATCGGTGGCGATTACTACGACTGCATCGACCTGGCCAACGGAAATACGCTCTTTTGCATTGCCGACATCTCGGGTAAGGGAATTGCCGCTGCCATCCTCATGGCCAACTTCCAGGCCATATTGCGCACCCTTGCCAAAGTGAAGAACAGCCTTACGGACTTTGTGCTGGCCCTCAATGAGACGGTGACGGAAATCACACACGGTGAAAAATTCATTACCCTCTTTGTAGGCGAATACAACCCCAAAACGAGGGAGCTTTACTACATCAATGCAGGACACAACCCACCGATTCTGCTCGACAACAAAGGCTTTCACCTGCTGGAAACAGGATGTACGATCCTGGGGATGTTTGAAGAAATGCCCTCCATTGAATACGGAAAGGCCGATATCGAACATGATTGTATCCTCATCAACTACACCGATGGACTGACGGATCTCGAAAATGAAGAAGGAGAAACCTTCTCGATCGAGAAAGTGATGGAATTCATCAAAGACAACCAGGAATACTCCATGGCCGTCTTCAACAATCTCTTTCTGAAGAAAATCATCGATTTCAAAGGCAACCGCGAATTTATTGACGATGTCAGCATTTTGAGCTGCCGCTTCAAATAATCAGGCTCCTGATTCTTCAGACTCCCTTTTCGATTTGCGGTCGAGTATCAGAATTACGGCCATATTGAGGAAAAATAAGGAGCCGATTTTATCGGTCTCGATGAGATCGCTCACAAGAATATGGACGAGAATAAGAATAAAAGAGAGCAGGGCAGCCATGGCCCAGTTTCGGTCTTCGCGGCTTTTAAGTCTTGAATAGGCCCGCTCACCGGCAAAAAGGACGGTAAACACGAGAAGCAAAAAGAGGGAAGCCCCGATAACGCCACCTTCCACCAGCATCAGCAGATAATAGTTATGTACGGTACTCTGCTCCGGATTGTCGCTCACATAAGTCCGGAAGCTGGGCACGGTGTAGCGCTTGTAGACCGGATAGAAATTGCCGGGGCCTACGCCCGCCCAGGGTCTGTCGGCCGGCATGTGGGCAGCGGCCACCCATCGATATACCCGCTCGGCCGTGGAGAGGTCGGTAAAATTCACCGTGGCCTGCAAATGACCTTCGAGGTCGGGATGATAAATGGTTTGGGAATAGTCGGGCGCAAAATCCAGATATCTGTTGTCCTTGGCCAGGAAGGCAATCAGGAGCAACACCGTGACGGCTGCCGTCAAAACAGCATACTTGCTCAGGCGATAGCGAACCATGAAGTAGGCAATGACGGCCACCAACATAGCTACCCAGGCTGCCCGGGTGTAGGAGTAGTACACCCCGGCCAGCAGCACGGGCAAGGTAAAATTCAAAAAACGCCTTTGCCACGAGCCCTCATCGTAGTTGAGCCGGATAAAGAAGACATAAGGAATGGCTACCGAGAGCAAAGCTGCATAGTTCACATGATTGCGGAAGAAAGGACGCACCGTATCATTGACCGACTCAAAGCTGAAGCCCAGCATGGCATGGCGCATAAGCACCTGCAGCGTAACGAGGGCCAGCGGTATACTCAGAAAAAGAACCAGTCGCCTGAAGTCGCTTGCCTTCCTTAAAACAATCAATGCCATAAAAAAGAATGTGGCTATGTACCAGCTCTTGGCAATGACATACTTGACCGATACCTCCAGATTTATGGTATAAATAAGGCAGATGAGCATCCAGAGGAAATGGGCCATCAAAAGAGCCGTTATCGGATGAGTGAGATACTCCTTCGCCAGGATATCCTTTTTGTAGAGCACGAGCATTAGGAAAATCAGAAAAAAGCCTGCCATCATCGGCTCGGTTGGCAGTTTAAGGGTAAACTCACCCCCGATAAGCACCTCTACCGAGAGGGGTATAAATGCAAAGAGAAGAAAATAGAGCAGGCGGTAGTTGACCACGGCCAGACCGGCAAAAAGCAGCAAGGCCGGAATGGCGAGGAAGACAGGCTGCTCATACCATGCGGAGAGCAGCACCCCCGTCAGCAGAAAGAAAGCAAAAAGCAGGAAGAGCCGGAGTGAAATCTTATCGGGCCCGCTATGCCTCATTTTTTAATTCCTCTTTGATAAAACGAATCTGCTCGATAATCAGCACGGCCAGAATGCTGAGGAAGAAAGCAGCAAGAACACTGCTGACCACAATAAGCCAGCGCACCGGCTTGTCTTTCTTTTCCGAGGGCGTGGCACGCTCTACGTAGTAAAATCCGTTGAACTCATACTCATTGGCCGCCTTGTACTGGTTAACCAGTGACGACCAGTGACGATAATCTTTTTGGACGGAGTTGTACTTGCTGCGAACCACCTTGTACGTGATGCTGCTCGTATCGCGAAAACCCTGCAGGGTGTCGACCAGTCTGGTAAGGGCGTGCTCAATTTCTCCGAGTCGCTTTCTGGCGATCTCCAGATTGCTTTGGTTGCGCTGCTTTACCACATCTTCATAGGCTTCTTCCAGCTTCTCGGAAAAACGGTTGGCCAGGGTGGCGGCAAAACGGGGATCTTCATCCCACACCGAAAGCTCTATGTTGTCATGTTCGCTTTTCAGCACTTTGGTCCGGCTGTCAAACTTCTTCATCAGTTTGAAATGCCAGTAGCGGCTGCTCGTATCAATGTCGTAATGATCCCAGAGCTTAAATTCCTTGATCAGCCCGTCTTTCAGCTCACTAGAGCCCGAGAGCGAAATCACACGATGCAAGTCCTGGTTTCCACCGAAGATGCTTTGAATCTTGTCTTTGGCTCCGGTACCGAAAAGATACTCGCTGTCGTAGATGTTCAGATTTTTCGGATAAAAAACCGCTGTCGATTTGTATTCATCCGGCAGAAGCAAAGAAACGACAATACTCAAAGCGGCTGCCAGACCGCTGATTATCACTATAAATTTCCACCACCGCAGAATTTTCCTTATCACGCCTAGCAGATTTCCGTTTGATCCCATGATCTTCGTGTCATTTTTTGCAAAAGTAATGTTTTCGGTCAAGCCCTCTTTGCTTTACAAGACTAAGATGAAGCAATGCATCAATTGGTTGCCTTCAGTTCATTGAGCACATCCACCATACGAAGCAAAAATCCGGTAAGCAACAGGGCGACTCCGGCTGCAAGAAGCTGAAAGACCCATGAGAAGGGGAGCAGGGTAGAGAGATAGCCTTCTGCGACTGCCAAAATAAAAAAGAGCGGAATGACCGGGGGCAGAACCTGAGAAGCTCGCAGGCGGAAGACAGAGGCGGCAGCAATCAAATGTGCCAGGGCCACGGCAGACTGTGTGATGACCGTAGCCACAGCCGCTCCTTCGGCTTTCAACTGAGGGATAAGAAGATAATTCAGCAGCAGATTGAGCAGGACCCCGGAGATGCCGATGATATTCAGAGCCTTCAGGTAGCCGCCACCCGTCAGCAGCGACCCGTAAATATACATGGAAGCCACTCCGGCAAAGCTGAGTATGAGCAGGCCGAAGAGCTCGCCCCAATAAGGCGTATAAGCCGTATAGAGCAACTGCATGATCTCGTGCCTGTAAAACCAGGAAACGGACATCACGGTAATGGCCAGAAAAAGCATGGCTTTAAAGCTCTGTGCCAAAAGCGGACGGATATTTTCCTTCTTTTTTTGCATGCGGGCAAACATCGGCAGGAGGATGCTGGCAAACGCAAAACCCATCATATTGAAAGCATCGAGAAGGCGATAGGAGGCCGCATAAATACCCGCTTCGAGCGCTCCGTCATCCGGAAGCATGCGCTCGATCATCACGGCATCCATGCGGTGGTAAATACTCATGAGCAAGCCCAGCAATGCAAAAGGCAGGGATAACTTCAGAATTTTGCGAAAGAGGCCAAAGCGCCATGACAGGCGGAGTTCCTTTCTCAAAGTCCGGAGAGCGGCAAAAGCAAAGACAGCCGTAAGGAAATAAGCCAGGGTCTGCCCGTAAACAAAATGCCGGATGCTGATTTTTCCGGGCAGCACATCGCCCCAAAGCATAAAGCCGATAAGCAGGATCATCAGCAGGCGGTCGGTGATGCTCAGTAGCGCATCGAGGCGAAAGTGATGCAGTGCGGCCACATTGCTTCGGAAGTAGAGGATGAAGGAAACCAGGATTTGATTGAGCAGGAGGAAAGAAAGTATGAAGAGCTGATCGCCCTTAAATCCGCTTGCCATGGCTGCCAGAAAAGAGATCAGAAAATAGCCGGCACCGAGGAGGATCTTTAGAGAAATGATATTTGGCAGAAGCCGTTCGAGCAATGAATCGTGGCGTGCAATGGCCCGGTTGTTGAAATTGTTCAACCCGAAGTCGAGAAAGATGTTGAAGAGAAAGGAAAAATTCAGCAGGGCAAAGTAAGGGCCGTACTCCTCGGGGCCCACCTGATTTTGCACAGTCCGGTCGATACCCAGTATCCAGAAAGGCTTTACCAGCAGATTTGCAAGTAGCAAAAAGGCCAGGTTGGATAAAAATCTGCGCTGCTTAGTCATCAGCCGTTAACTTAAAATCAGGCAAAATCCAGGGGATTGTACTTCACAATAAAGGCTCTGCAAATGCGCATATCCTCATAGAGCACATGGTCTTTATCGTTGAATGGAAGCTCTTCCCGCAGGCGGGCCAGCATATTTTCAATCATTTGCGATGAGCGGGCCGGACGCCTGTATTCGATGGCATGGGCCGCACACATGAGCTCGATAGCCAGTATGTCGTGCACATTCTCCACCACATCATAAAGCTTGACCGCGGCATTGGCGCCCATGCTTACATGGTCTTCCTGCCCGTTGGAGCTGGGAATCGAATCGACCGAGGCCGGAGTGCACAATTGTTTGTTTTTGCTCACCAGAGAGGCTGCTGTGTATTGCGGAATCATCATGCCTGAGTGCAAGCCACCCTGTGCCGTAAGGAAGGCGGGCAGGCCTCTTTGTCCCGAAATCAGCTGATAGGTTCTTCTTTCCGAGATGCTTCCGATTTCAGAAATGGCTATTGCCGCATAATCAAGAATCAGTGCGAGGGGCTCACCGTGAAAGTTGCCGCCCGAGAGGATACGGTCTTCATCCACAAAAATGTTGGGGTTGTCGCTTACTCCGTTGATTTCCTGCTCCAAGACATCGCCCACGTGATCGAATGCGCTGTGAACCGCGGCATGCACCTGCGGAACACATCGAAAGGAGTAGGGGTCCTGCACCTGTTTCTTTTCGCGCTCCGATATCTCGCTGCCTTCGAGATAGAATCGGATGCAGTCGGCCACATAACCCTGGCTGTGTGCCTGCCGCAGAGAGTGGATCAGGGGGTCTAATGACTCACTCTTGGCATCAAAAGCATCCATGCTGAGCGCAGTGATGAAGTTGGCCCAGTCCATGAGGTGCGTGGATTTTTGCCAGGCATGAAAAGCGTAGGCACTCATAAACTGGGTGCCGTTGAGCAGGGCAAGGCCTTCTTTCGGGCCCAGTGTCAGTGCTTCAAAGCCAAGGCCCGGCAAAAGATCCGAAGCCCTGCATTTTTTTCCTTCAAACCAGACTTCACCTTCCCCGAAAAGGGGCAATGACAAATGGGCCAGCGGGGCAAGGTCGCCCGAAGCTCCCAGAGATCCCGATTTGTAAATAACCGGGAAAAGCCTGCGGTTGTAAAAAACAAGAAGGCGGTCGAGTACGGCTCGCGAAATGCCCGAATAGCCCTTGCTAAGGTTGAGCACCTTGAAAAGCAGCATGAGCTGCACGAGCGAAGGAGGCACGCTTTCTCCCGCTCCGCAGGCATGCGAACGAACCAGGTTTACCTGCAGTTCCTCAATCTGATCGCCTGAAATGGCTACATTGCACAATGCGCCAAAGCCGGTGTTCACCCCGTAAAACAACTGATCGCTGTTGGTCAGTTTCTCTTTCAGGTATTGATGACAGCGCTCTACCTGTGCTTTTACTTCCTGCGAAAGAATCAGTTCATGACCTTCTCTTACCCAATCGCTGATGACTCCGAGCGTCAGGTATTCATTGCCTATTTCCGCTTTCTTCATTTCCTGTAATTCATTGTGTTTCCAATGCTGCCCGTATCATTTCCAGTGCCCCGGCCTCGGTTGACAGCGTCTGCGAGCCACTTTGCATGTCCTTCACCTGCAGCATCGATGATTTTATCTCTTCCTCGCCCAGCATAATGACGAATGGAATGCGCCTGGCGTTGGCATATTTCATTTGCTTTTTCATTTTGGCAGCTTCCGGATACATTTCGCAGCGAAGACCCAGAAGGCGAAAACGGGTAAGCATTTCAAAGCTTTTTGCTTCTGCCTCTCCGCCAAAGTTGACAAAGAGCACCTGGCTGGCTTTTTCCATATTCTCAGGAAAGAGCTCCAGCTCTTCCATTACATCATAGATGCGGTCGAGGCCAAAGGAGATGCCCACGCCACTCATTCCGGGCAGGCCAAAGACCCCTGTAAGGTCATCATATCTTCCTCCGCCCCCCACCGATCCGATTTCCACTCCTTCGGCCGTCACTTCAAAGATAGTCCCCGTATAATAATCCAATCCCCGGGCAAGGGTCAGGTCAAATTCCACATTGCCCCTGGCGGCCCCGGGCAGGAAAGAAAAAATCCTGCGCAACTCAGCAATGCCTTCCTGTCCGCGCTCATTGTTGAGCAGCCCCCCGAGCTGATCCAGCGACCAGCTTCTCTTCTCTATCAGTTTTTCGAGGTCCAGTATGGCTTTGGGCAGCAGGCCCCTTGCCGCCAGCTCGGGCCTGATGCCGGCCATCCCCACCTTGTCCAGCTTATCAAGGGCAACCGTGAGGGCGGTAAATTGATTTTCAACCCCCAGGTACCCGGCCAGGCCTTCCAATATCTTTCTGTTGTTTACACGGATGCGAATGCTCATGTTCAATGAGGCAAAAGCCATTTGGTATATCTGAATCAGTTCGGCCTCAGAAAGGAGTCCGGTGCTGCCGATCACATCCACATCGCATTGAACAAACTCGCGGTAGCGGCCCTTCTGTGGCCGGTCGGCCCGCCATACGGGCTGCATCTGGTATCGCCTGAAGGGAAAGCTAATCCGCCCCTGATTCATGGCCACATATCGGGCAAAGGGGATGGTCAGGTCATAGCGCAGCCCCTTCTCTGCAATGGAATGGGCCAATCGTGTAAGATTGTGTGTTTCAAGTGCTTCCCGGTCGGCTTTTTTCAGGAAATCGCCACTGTTAAGCACTTTAAAAATGAGTTTGTCGCCTTCCTCCCCGTATTTGCCGGTCAGGGTCTCGAGTTTCTCCATAGCAGGGGTTTCCAGGGGCAGAAAGCCAAATCGCTCGAAAACCTCCCGGAGATGAGCGACAATATAATTTCGCCTGGCCATCTGATCGGGGCCAAAGTCACGCATACCTTTGGGTAGGGCCGGTTTCACCTTTGTCATAGTCCCTTTTACTTGAGGAACCAAAGTTAACTATTCGCCATTGGATGAAAAGTGCTTTGTGCAAAGCACTTTTATTTCTTGTATTCTTTAATTTTACCAAATGCGTACACTTCTACAACTCCTGCTTACACTCGTTCCAGCTTTCGGGGCCTTTTCACAAAGCACCGGTGAGTTTACCCTCGAGTTAAAAGAGATCACATTCAGCGGCCTGCCTGCCGTTCATTCTTTTGCATCTGCCATCGACAATCAGGGCCGCTGGGTCATCATCGGTGGAAGAACGGACGGATTGCACAAACGCAGGCCTTTTGAAGCCTTCCTCGAAACGGATAACAACAAGAACATCTACGTGATTGATGTATCGCAAAAACAAGTCTGGTCGGCTCCGCTGAGCACTCTCGACTCCTCCGTCAGCGAACAAC
>WFPF01000005.1 GCA_015487695.1 Chitinophagales bacterium | reverse complement strand
GCTCAGAGGCTTCCTTTATAATGGCCAGCTTTTGCTCTTTTGTGAATGTTCGCTTTTCCATAGGACATAATTTTAAAAAATTATTACAGATATCTAACTATAATTATGTCCGATTTCTTAGGGGGCCAAAACAATCTGATATTGCGTACATTACGATTACAGAAAATAAAATTCATAAGGAAGTATCAGAATTGATTCTGCATATAATCTCTCATTCTCTTCTAACACTTTGTCTTTAGAATAAAGATGCGGAATACTGTGGGGTCGTTTTATGAGCTTATAGCCTTGACAGCCACAAGTAATGGCACTTTTTCCCTATGATTTTGGATTTGCGATTATTGGTTGTGAAGAAATCACACGAAATGAGAAACGGTAACCTTCGTAAACAGCAATTCCGTAAAACAGAAGATCGAAGGGACTGAAAGTTTCGATCATCAGGTCGGGAAGATACTGGTAGTTGATATTTCCGAGCATTTCCCAATACCCGAGTTCAAAAGTATTTGCAAGGAATCCGATAATCGTGAAAAAATTCCCAAGCAAAACACTAAAGAATGCAATGCCGGCTCCCATGAAACCAAAGACATTGTCCAGTCCCCGTCCTACAAGGCGAATACTCAACCCAACAGCTGCGCCAATTGCCAGAGCCATATAGCCGATCTGGTATCCGGTAGCTACTGAGATGATACCCCAGAGTATGGCTCCTATGACACCAACAATCAACCCCGTCAGCAAAGCAGAGAAGAGCCTCTGTTCCAGTCTTAACTTTTCCATCACTTCCACCGGAAGTTTGGCCTTTATCTCTTTTCTTGTCAACACTTCCTCCTCCGGGAAGAGGGCAACATCCACGTTGGGGTCGGCTTGGAAATGAGCACATTCCTTTTCAAAATCTGCTTTCTCGCCCGTTAATGCACAGAGAAAACCCTGCTTTGAATCCAGCCTTCGGTTAATGCATTTTTTGCAAAAGACCAGTTGCTCTTCTCTAGTCATAGAATTAGAATTTTCCTTAAATATCGTAATTTATTTGATATTTCCAATCTTCGGGAAAATTATTGACACTTTGTTAGCTTTTTGTTTTTGAATAACCGGCCGTTAATTGCAGTTTTTTACATCTTATGGGTATCGAAGAAAGCAGGGTGCCTGAGTTTGTTGGATTATTCATATGAGAAGAGTCAAACAGGCGGTAAAGAAGATGTGAGTTATTGCCCATATTGTCAGGCAGAATAACAATGAAAATCTTTCACCACACTTTGGTACATGATATCGAAATGATAGGCCTTTACATGTATCAGGAGTATTTGCAGGAATCTCTTAATACGGAGATAAAAACTCCGGGATATGCATTCACCGGGCCACTTTCAGTATTCTGATGGCGCCTCGGACAACGAGGAGAAAAACGATGCTTCCGATCAGTAAATCAGGGAGGGCTGAATGGAAGAGATATACGAGAACCCCGGCTGCGATGACACCCAGGTTGATGACGATGTCATTCGAGGTAAAAATCAGGCTGGCTTTCATATGCGCTTCTTCCCGGCTTTTCGATCTTTGCATGAGATAGAGGGAATAGGCATTGGCAGCCAGCGCAAGCAGTGAAACCACGATCATGGTTCTGAAATCGGGACTTTCTCCTGTAAGAAAGAAGCGCCTCAGCACTTCGGCAAATCCGCTTAATGCCAGTACAATCTGAAAATATCCGGCCAGGCGGGCGATTCTTTTTTTTCTGCGGAGGGAACGACCCACGGCAAGGAGGCTGATTCCATAAACAAAGGAATCGGCCAGCATATCGAGGCTGTCGGCCACAAGGCCCATGGAGCGCGAGAGGAGGCCGGTACCCATTTCGAAGATGAAGAAGGCAAAATTGATGGCAAGCACGGTCCAAAGCAATTTTTTCTGATTGCTTTGCTCCCTGAAGGTTTCCGCTTCGCTTTCCTCGCTCCCAATCAGTGTTTCGCCCAGGTGCAGCTCGGCAAGGGCTTTGGCAAGGGGGGCGCTCTCGCCTTCGTGATAAATGGTCAACTGACGCTGCGGAAGGTCAAAGTCGAGGTGCCGGATATCCTCAAAAGCTTGCAGTTTGGCACGTACCAGTGCTTCTTCGGCCGGACAATCCATTTGGCGTATTTTAAAACTTGTTTTTTTCATTTCCGGAATTTTATACTCCGCACTGCGAAGACTGTAAAATTACATAGCGGGTCAATAGCAACCACCCCCCGCAGGCTGATAATTCATAACCCCTTGCGCGATGGGTGGGATCGTTGCTAAACCGGGAATAAAATGTAAAAAGCCGGGGCGCGGATCTTTTCTCATTCCGAAGATCACTCAATTCATGACTCGCTGGAAAAAATTATCGCCACGGGCTTTGCTGCAGGCTTAAAAAAAAGCCGGGCATCTGCCCGGCTGTGATGGTGACCGCGGAAGGACTCGAACCCTCAACCCTCAGAGCCGAAATCTGATGTTCTATCCAATTGAACTACGCGGCCGTTTTCTCAAAAGAGTGCTGCAAAATTAAAGCAAAAACGCTGAATTTTCATCTTTAATTCCGCTTCAGATTCCTGCTGAAGCCAGGGCTATCCGCAATTCGCGATTCAGAGCTACGGGGCAACGCAGCATGGGCAGACGGCCCTCACAATTTAGCGGATAGAGGATGAGACCGGCCGGACAGCAGGAATCCCCGGCAGCCTCAAGTGCATCGGTTTGGCCTGAAATGATGATTTGCAGCGGAACGGGTAATTTCTCAATCATACCGGTGGAGCGGCTGCTATGCCCGGTATACTCCTCCCACCCGGGGCAGGGCAGGTGCAAATATGCGGCAGCTTCGGGACCGCCCTGCAAACAATCCATAATATCTTCCTTCTTTGGGTATCTGAAGCAGCCGGAGAGCTCGGCCTCTGGTCCGGAGCCGAGCCAGAGAAAGCCCTCGATGGAGAGAAGACCCGAAATTCTCTGCGGAGCTTCACGGCTGAGCGCCAGCATGACTTGATCGGCAGGGCCGTAGGCGATGAAGATGGCTTTGCGTATGCCACAGGCATCCATGACGGCCAGTGTTTGCCGCGCGATGCCGAGGGGGCTATAGTCAGGATTGGGGGTGGTGGAGCGCCCCGTGCCGGCCGGATCAAAGCGCAGCAGTGTGTATTCATCCTTCAGTTCACTGACGCTGCTGTCCCATATGCTGCGATCGAGACAGGGCCCCTGAATGAGCACTACGGCCTCTTTGCCCGAGCCCACTTTTTCATAGTAGATTCGGCTGCCGTCCTCCATGGCGGCAAAGCCGTCCTGCTCTTCCCGGATATGCGGTGCACAGCGGATCATAAGGGCTGTGACGAGGAGGAGCATGGCCTGAGGGAACAAGGAGCGGAACCTGATAAATATCATTCTGCAAATATCTCTAAAAAAGCGGGCAGGCACGGCTTAAAAACGGAGTGTGAAGCAGGCGGGCAACACTCATCTTTCTGTTCAGGTGCATTGCAGCTTCTCATTGACCGGCTTTTGATATCTTTGGCCGCAATACCCCATGCTTCATTTCAGCACATATCTAAAAGACCCCTCGGCCCCCTGGGTGACCTTTGTCCACGGGGCAGGGGGCAGTTCCTCTATCTGGTACAAACAGGTGAAGGCTTTCAGAGAACATTTTAACGTACTCCTGGTTGATCTGCGGGGGCACGGACGTTCCAAAATACCCATGCCCGGGGATTTGAAGTGTTACACCTTCGAATTCATCTCCCGCGATGTCATTGAAGTATTGAATCACCTGAAAATAGACCGCTCCCACTTCGTGGGTATCTCTTTGGGCACAATTATCATCCGTGTGCTCGCAGAGCACTATCCGGAACGCGTTTCGGGCATGATAATGGGCGGGGCGACTCTCAAGATGACTACTCAGTCGCAGTTGCTCATGCGCTTCGGGGTATGGTTCAAATCGGTGATTCCTTATATCATCCTTTACAAGTTTTTTGCTTTCAACATCATGCCGAGGCGCAAACACCGCGAATCGCGCAATCTTTTTGTGCGGGAAGCCAGGAAACTTTATCAAAAGGAGTTTATCCGCTGGTTCAGGCTGGCTGCTGAAGTGAAGCCCATCCTCCGTCTTTTCCGCTCTCGCGAGGTGAATATTCCCACGCTCTACGTGATGGGGGCCGAAGACTATATGTTTTTGCCAACCATCCGGAAAATCAGCGAAAGTCATGCCTCGGCCACATTGCATGTGATTGCTGATTGTGGACACGTGGTGAATGTCGACAAGCCGCATGAATTCAACCGCGTGGTGGTCGATTATCTGCTTAAAATTGCCTGAAAAGCGTATCGCAAGTTTTAATATTGAAAACCTTCTCCGCCATGGGCCTCCAGTTCGGCTCCGAGGGCTGCTACCATGCGGTTTACAAAGTTGAAGTAGGAGATAACCAGCGTGGCATCAAGAATTCCTTTGTCACTGAGGCCATGCGCCCGCAGTGCCCCGGTGAAATCCTTTCCGGCATGTTCCTGCGGATGCAGAGTCAGATGTCGGGCATAGCGGGCCAGAGCCGTTTCCCGCTCATTGAGTCCGGCCCGTGAAAAGTCTTTTTTCAGCTCTTCCAGGCGTGCGGCATCTTTCCAGTAGAAGTGGAGCGCAGCTCCGTGATGCTCCATGCAATAGTGGCAGGCATTGGCAGCCGAAACGACCACCGCCATCATTTCGCGTTCGGCCCGGCTCAGCTCCGATCGGGTAAACATGATCTCCATATAGAGTTCCATGTGCCGGAGGATGCTTTTGGGCCGCAGGCTCTGAAGTTTATGTACCTCGGCCAGCTGTCCGCGCCTGGCTGTCAGTTGATCGTATATTTCCTTGAGAAGGCCTTCTGCTTCGTCTTCTCCGATAATGCGGATGCGCGCCATATTTTTAAATATTTGTAGAGTAAAAATAAGACAGAGTGACGGAAGCCGGCACGGAATAGCGTTTAATCTTCGGCTCCGGTATTGTCTTTGGCTCCGCTGCCGGTGGCGCGCTGAAGGACCTCGAGGCGGGCAAAACCTTTCAATACCTTCTCTTCGCGGTAGTGTAGTCCGTGCTGCGAGGCAAAGCCTTGCAAAAAGCGGGATTCTGACCATTGCTGTCCGCGTGCCCGGGTGGCGGTGTACCAGACGGTCATGCCGCGGTTTTTGAAGGAGAGGAAATGACGCAGGAGAGAAAGAAAGCGCCTGTTTCCGCTGGGTGTCAGTACGATGATTTTACCGCCATTGCGCATGAGGCGCAGCGACTCTTTCAGGAGGAATTCTGCTGCAGACCGGGGCAGGAGGAAGAGGACACTGCAGATGCTGATAAAATCAAAACTTTGCTCTTCAAAAGGCAGGCGGGCTCCGGGCTCCACCTGCAGGAGTTCTGCCGGATAGTCCCCAAGCTTGATGCGCGCTTCTTCCAGCATCTCTTTGCTGCTGTCGATACCTGTACAGTGGATATTCGTTTCGCTGCTGACCATTTGCAGAAGCTTGCCGCTGCCAGTTCCGATGTCGAGCAGTGTACCCTCCTCATCAAGCTCGGCCAGCACCGGTGCCAGAAAGTGATGATACCAGGGTTCCTCCTGAAGCGAAGAAAAGAAGTTTGCAAATTTCATTTTTCTCGGGGCCATTTCCGGCCGCAGACTTCGAATATACGTGAAAGCGGAAAACCGGCCGAAGTTTCAGGAGCGGCCACAACGGCTGTGAGAATTAATAGAGCAGAAAACGAATCCCAACGTTCAGGGCTACAGAGTATGTCCGATATAATGAGCCGGGAGCGCTTATCGGCACGCTGCTGCCGGCCTCCATCATAAATCGCCTGCTGTGTTGGTATTGAAGGCCCAGGGTGCCTGTATACGAAAGGTCTTTTGTTTCTGACATGAAATAACTGCCCACGCCCGCGGACAGGCTCAGCTGTCTGACATTGGCTTGGGGAGCCAGAACGGGAACAACGGCTGACAGATTCGTGCTGAAATACTCAAAAGGGCGCTGGGCCGAAAAGCCGGAGCTGATTTCCGTGTACAGGGCATATCGCGGAGCAATCCATGCGGCCAGCAGGGAATTATTGCCCATCCAGGGTCTTTCATCCGAGGCAAAGAAATGACTGTATTTATATGCCAGGCGAAAGCTTTTGTTTTTTATCTCTTTCCGATAAAACTGAACTTTGGTAAAAATGGCAGGCGGATTGAATTCGCTCAGGCGCTCTTGCTCCTGAACTTGGAAAGTATTGTAGGAAAAGGTGACCCCTGCCTGCCAGTTGGGGTAAATGTTGTAAGGGAGGGTAATCCGCTGTGAAGAGGCCCGGTGGTATTGGGTAAAGCTTTGGATTGAGTTTATTTGTATGCCTCCGGAGATGCCTTCGGTTACGGGCGTTTCCATTCCCATGGGCGGAGTTTGGCTCTGGGCCGGCAGCTGCAGTGTCAAAAGGAGAAAGAGAAAGGAAGCGAGGGCAATGTGGTGTGATTTTTTCATGATCCCGAAGTTTTTGGGTGGCAGGTCAAATTCAAAGCGTTTATTTATTGTATCCACAGCAAATGAAGAAGAGCACACCCGGTTTGCCAGGTCATCACAGCTGACCCTTTGGTGGCTTCTTTTCTTTCATGTGCGTTGGAAGCACTACGCAATATAAGAAATAAATTGATTTATCGTATAGTAACAGAATGGGCGCATTGTGGATGCCGCTTCAGCGTGCCGTCAATTTCTTTGGCAGGTGCAGCTTGCGTATTCTGACAAGAGGACCCGAGCAGGAGAGGGAATGGCAGGCCACACAGGAGGCGACCATGGCTTTGTGGGCTGCGATGCGCTCACGTTGGCTCCCGGCCCTCTCGAGCCGATCCATGGCTTCGATGTATTGGCGGGCAAGGGGTTCGAATTCGGGAAAATCAGCGATAAAAGCATCGGTGGGAGTGGCTGTGAGAATGGAGCGGTAATCAATATCAATGTCGAAATCTTCGCCCTTTATTATCCCGGCTTTGGATTCCTGCCCCATGGCGTACATGTCGTTCATCAATTGCGCAAGTTCGCTGATGCCATTGGGGTGGCTTTTCCGGGTATCCGCTTTATGGTTGACGGCTTTTTTAGTCGGAGGCTTCGGTTCCGTGTTTTTTCCGCAGGCGCTTGCCAGCAAAAGAAGTGCGAGCAGGCCGGTGAAGGCAGGTATTCTTGCTTTTTTCATGCATGCAAAAATAGCAGAGCCGCGCAGGACCCGGAATGACGCAGATCAACTTTTTATACTTTTTTCACGGACTTTTATTCCTCTTCGAAATGACAGGTCGACTGCCGCGAGCGGTTAACAATGAGGCGGGTCAGATCGGGACGGCTGTAATGGCCTGCAGGGTCGAGGTTTTGCCTTTCCTCCCGCACTCTCTCGTGCGATATTTCGGCTGTCAGCAGGGCCACGGGGCCACTGAGTGGTTCAATGATCCATTCTCCGTCAGGTCCCGCCAGGCAGCTGCCCCCATCGCTCATCTGTTCATCGCAGCGCTCCATAATCTCGCTGTAATGGGGCATCCGGGGCGATATCCGTTCGCGGAGCAGAATATTTCCGACAGAGATCACATAGGAGCGGCTTTCTTTGGCAATGAAGCGTGTGATGTCTTCGCAGTGGTGCCGGCTCCCGGGCCAGACGGCTATATGCAGGTCTTCGCCCTGGGCATAGAGAGACGAGCGCAGGAGCGGCAGCCAGTTTTCCCAGCAGTTGAGGCCTCCGAATTTGAATTTGCCCAAGGGGTGTACGCGCAAACCGTGCCCGTCACCGATGGCCCAAACCAGACGTTCTTCGTAGGTGGGCATTACTTTGCGGTGAACCGAAGCGATTTCTCCTCCGGCATGGATGGTGACGAGGGAGCAATAGAGACTGTGCCCGCCCCGGTCGGGCGCGCGCTCAACGATTCCGATGACCAGTTGCAGTCCTGCTTTCCGGCACTTTTCGCGGAGGGGGTCAAGGTGCCCGGCCTGCAGATCCACGGCCTGGTCGAGGTAGTGGGCATAGATGGCTTTCTGCCGGGGATCGTTGAATGCGGCTGCATTGCTTCTTTCCAGCCAGAAGGGATAACCCGGCAGGGTGGCTTCGCCAAATACCAGCAAGTCGCAGCCAAGAGCCACGGCCTTCTCCGTTTCTTCAAGGATGCGCTTCAGTCCGGCTTTGCGGTCGAGAAGAACCGGTGCCAGCTGGGCCAGCCCTACTTTGATCGTTTCTTTCTTCATTTGAATGGCATTTGAATATTAAAATAATCTAAAATAAAGCATTTCGGAGAGTCGGATATGCGGGATGCGCACTATCTTAAGTACCTTGCACAGAGGACGAGGATATTATGCGAAGGAAGAAAGTATACCTGATTAACCCGAAGAATGACTTCCCCAACTATTATGGTGCGGAGGTTTTCACCGCTGTACTGGGCAAGCCCGGTGTGATCGTGGCCGATCTGGCAGTGACGACCGTGGCCACCCTGATGCGCCCCTATTTTGATGTGCAGCTTTGCGATCAGCATATTGATGAGGTAGACTACGACCTGGATGTCGACTTTGTGGCCATTACGGGAAAAGTAACTCAGCGCAGGCATGCCGAAGAGATCGCCATGCGCTTCCGTGACAGGGGCATACCGGTCATGGTGGGCGGCCCCTTTGCTTCGCTGTCGCCCGAGCGGGTACGGCATTTTGCCGACATTCTGATTGTGGGCGAGCTGGAGGAAATTGCGGATGAAATATTTCCGGAAATAGCCAGCGGCAAATGGAAAGACTATTACGAAGGTGAGAAGGCAGACCTGGCAAATTCGCCTCTCCCGGCATGGGAGCTCTATCCCAATCATCGAAGCCTTTCGGGCAATCTGCAGGTCTCGCGGGGCTGCCCCTTCCAGTGCGAGTTTTGTGATGTGATTCAGTATCTGGGCCGCAAACAGCGGCATAAACCGGTGGGAAATATCCTCCGCGAACTGGATGTCCTGCATGCCATCGGTTATACCAACAGCTTCATCTCGGACGATAATTTCAGTGTCTATCGCAGCCGGGCGAAAGAAGTTCTTCTGGCCCTCGAAGCATGGAACAAAGCCGTTCCGGGCCGAACCCACAAATTCAGTACACAGCTTTCTATTGACATCACACGCGATGAGGAAATGCTGGACCTGCTCAACCGGGCCGGCTTCTCGAGTGTCTTTGTGGGCATCGAGACCATCAATGAAGAGTCGCTGCGCGAGGCACGTAAATTTCAGAATACCAAACAAAACCTGGTCGATGAAGTGGCCAAGTTCTACAAACACGGCATCACCGTCTATGCGGGGATGATTGTAGGCTTTGACCATGACGGCCCCGATATTTTCAAGCGGCAATATGATTTTGCCGTGGACAGTTCGATTCCCTTCTTCTCACTCAACTATCTGGTAGCTCTGGAGAGCACTCCGCTTTTCACCCGACTCAAAAAAGCCGGTCGCATACGGCCCGATGAAGAGATTGACGGCAGCACCCAGTATACGAGCAATGTACGTTTCAAGGGATTGAACGAAGATCAGCAATACAGAGGCATGCGATGGCTCCTGAGCAATCTGTACGCACCCCGAAACTACGGCCAGCGACTTGTGGATATGATCGACAAATCCGGTGAGCCCAAGGTTCAGATGATCCCCGGGGGCAGCAGTGTAATGACCGTAAAAAAGGACCTGCTTCGGGTGATGAGAAATCTGAGGAAAATGGGCCGGGAAGAAGCGGAAATGTATGAGCGGGTGATGAATAAGCTGGAGGGAAAACCCCGCATGGCCATGGATGTGATGTATTTTCTCTTTCTCTATGCCCAGGTGCGGCATATGCTCGACAATCAGCGGCCCGACCGGCCTATGTATGTACCGGCTGAGGTCGGACGCGAACCTTTTACCCTGAATTAACAAGATGGACAGGCCGTCCGGCTGCTGAGGAAAAGTCCTGTTTTTTGATCTGCAAAGTCCTGTATCTTTGCAGCATGAGTCACCTGATTGCACCTTCCATACTGGCAGCCGATTTTGCAAGGCTGCACGAAGCAATGGCCTTGATCGATGGCAGCGAAGCCGACTGGGTGCACGTGGACGTGATGGACGGGTGTTTCGTGCCCAACATCTCCTTCGGATTTCCCGTCATTCGCGACATCCGGCCGCTGACGAAGAAAGTGCTGGACGTGCACTTAATGATCGTGGAGCCTGAGCGATATATTCGTCCCTTCCGCGAAGCCGGTGCCGATCACCTTACGGTACATGTGGAAGCCTGTCCCAATCTTCACCGAAGCATTCAGATGATCAAAGCCGAGGGGATGAAAGCCGGAGTGGCCATCAATCCCCATACGAATGTGCTCGAACTGGAAGATGTGCTGGCAGACCTCGACCTCGTAATCCTGATGTCGGTCAATCCGGGATATGGCGGACAACGATTTATTGAACACAGCTATAAGAAACTGGAGAAACTGGTGGCCCTGCGTGCTGCCACCTCTTCATCGGCATGGATTGAGATTGATGGAGGCGTGAACGAAAGCAATGCCGCCCGGTTGGTGAAGTTTGGTGCCGATGTGCTCGTAGCCGGCAGTTCGGTCTTCAAAGCCCCCGATCCGCGGCAGGCCATCCGCAATCTGAAATCGCCACCCCCTCATACTATAGAAATTTAAGGATCGTTACACTCGCATTATGATCAGAGGCCTTGCCTGTTTGCTCTTCCTCCTTCTTTCATCCGTGCTCGTTTCAGGCCAAAGCGCCTACATCCGTGGCGAGGTGAAAGATGAAAAAGGAAATCCCATTGAATTTGTCAATGTAGGCCTGCGGGAAGAGCCGGGAAGCGGTGATGTGACCGATCGTGAGGGACACTTCTTCCTGCGCATTCGGGGCGGACAAAAAAGGACCCTGGCGGTCAGCTATGTGGGCTATCGTCCCGTGCATCTGCCTGTCACGGTAGCGGCCGGAGATACACTTTATCTGGATATTCGTATCAGACGTTCACCGGAAAACCTGCCTGTCATTGAAATCAAACCGCAGGGCGAGCGAAACAAGTCTTCCACTTTTACCCTTGACCCTCAGGAAGTCAGCCGCATACCGACACCTTCAGGCAATTTCGAGGCCTTGCTGAAAACCATCGGACTGGGTGTGAGTACGGCCGGTGGAGAGTTGAGTTCGCAATATTCGGTACGCGGGGGCAATTTTGACGAAAACCTCGTCTATGTCAACGATTTTGAGATCTACCGTCCCCAGCTGATACGCTCCGGACAGCAGGAAGGCCTCAGTTTCGTCAATCCCGATTTGACGCGAAAGATTGAGTTTTCTTCCGGTGGCTTCGAAGCACGCTATGGCGACAAGATGTCATCGGTGCTGGACGTACAGTACAAACGCCCCGATTCCTTTGCTGCTTCCCTGCAATTGAGCCTCCTGGGGGCCCAGCTGCACCTTGAGGGTGCCGACCGCTACAAACGCTTTCGATATCTCATCGGACTGCGGCAAAAGTCGAATCAGTATCTCCTGCAGGGACTGACCACGCGCGGCAGCTATCAGCCCAGCTTCAGCGATGCACAGGCCATGATGATATACACAATCAATGAAAACTGGGAGATGGAATTTATTGGCAATTATGCCCGAAATGCCTATGTCTTCATTCCCGAAAGCCGTGTTTCATCCATTGGTACTTTCAATGATGTGAAGGAACTGGAGGTCTTTTTTGACGGGCAGGAGGAAGATCGTTTCGAAACCGGCTTCGGAGGACTTTCTTTTACCTATGCGGCCGACTCCAATCGTTTCCGTCTCAAGCTTCTGGCCTCTGCCTTCCGCACACAGGAATCCGAAACTTTCGATATCATCGGAGATTATTTTCTTTATCAGGTGGAGAATGACCTGGGCGCAAAGGAATTCGGAGAGCGCTTGTTCAGTCTGGGCTACGGCACCTATCAGAACTGGGCACGCAACTATCTGACCATGAATGTGGCCAATGCCGGGGCAAAAGGCTACCTTTTCAGCGAAAAGCATTTTCTGGAATTCGGTGCCCGCGCTCAATACGAGACAGTGGACGACCGCCTCAATGAATGGAGGCGCATCGACTCGGCTCTCTATTCCCTGCCCGATGTGCCGGGCAAGGTCCTCGTCAATGAGGTATTAAAGACGCAAAACAATCTTCAGTCACAGCGCTATTCGGCCTATTTTCAGGATACCTGGATTCTGGCATCCGACAGCAGCGGAGATCTCAATCTTACCAGCGGGGTACGGGGCAGCTATTGGACGGTCAACGGGGAGATTTTAATCAGTCCGCGTTTTCAGCTTTCGTGGAAGCCCGTTTGGGAGAAAAATATGGTGTTCCGTCTGTCAACCGGTCTGTATCAGCAGGCACCTTTCTACCGGGAAATTCGCGACCTGGACGGAAATATTCACCGCGATGTGCGGGCACAGAAATCCTTTCATGCCGTTTTGGGCAGCGACTATGTCTTTCAGATGTGGGACCGGGAGTTTCGCTTTATCTCCGAGCTCTACTACAAATATCTCTGGGATCTCGTGCCTTACAATATTGAGGACGTGAAAATTCGCTATTTCGGTGAGAACCTTTCGAAGGGCTATGCGGCCGGTATCGACCTCCGTCTGCATGGCGAGTTTGTAAGGGATGCCGAGTCGTGGGTGACCCTGAGCCTGATGCAAACCCGGGAGGACATTGAGGGTGATACTTACACAAAATACGTAGATGCCTCGGGGCAGGAGATATTTACTTTCCAGACAGACTTTGCCTCAAGGGTCAGCGATACGGTGCTGGCCGAGGTCGGGTACATCGCCCGGCCTACGGACCAGCGCGTGAATGTCGGAATTCTTTTCCAGGATTATTTTCCGAACAACGAAAACTTCAAGGTGCACCTGAATCTGCTATTCGGAACAGGCCTGCCGTTCGGGCCTCCCGACAACGAACGCTACAGAAATGCCTTTCGAATGCCGCCCTATCGCAGGGTGGATATCGGTTTTTCGGCTTTGCTGCTGGACAAGGGGAAAAGACTGCCGGGAAAAAGCGGCTGGAAAGAATTTGAATCCATATGGGCTTCGCTGGAAGTATTCAACCTGCTGGGCATCAACAACACGGTAAGCCATATCTGGATAAAAGACAATACAAATACCTCTTATGCCTTTGAAAATTACCTCACCGGCAGAAGACTGAACCTGAGACTCATTGCACGCTTCTGATTGCGCTCAGTGGTGAATGAGGTTTCGCTTGCGAAATGCTGCCGGGTGTAATAGGAGTGCAAGGGAGAGAAAAAGGAGGGCGGCAGCACTCAGAATCCAAATAATTTGTGAGGAAGAAAAGTCAATCGCAAAGTGAAAACTTGCATTGCCCGGAACCACTGCTGCCGCAGTGCCTGCTGCAGCCGGGGAGAAGAGGCCTAGGGCAATGCCGATCGCTGCGATCAGCATCATTACATGTATGGGTTTTGGCGTATTCATACCCCTATGAAAAAACAAAAAATGGGCGTTGTCAATACTTTAAGTGTAAAAAATACACTCAATGCATTGAAAAAAGGAGTATGATCCCTAAAAAAGCTCGTGAAATCGCATTTTAGGGAGCCCGGAAATCAAAAGTTTTCGATGGTCTTTTTAATAATGGCTACACATTCTTCCATTTGCTCCTCATTGATGATCAGCGGTGGAGCAAAGCGGATCTTATCACCGTGTGTTGGTTTGGCGAGGAGGCCGTTGTCGCGCAGGTCGAGACAGAAGTCCCAGGCGCTCTTGCCCTGCTCGCAATCCACGACAATGGCATTGAGCAGGCCTTTGCCCCGTACTTCTTTGATGAAGCTTCCCGCCATGTTCCGTAATTCGGTGCGTAGGTATTCGCCCAGCCGGAAAGCATTCTCAGCCAGTTTTTCATCGAGGATTATCTGAAGGGCTTCCATGGCCACCACGCTTCCGAGCGGATTGCCACCAAAGGTGCTTCCGTGTTCTCCCGGGTTGATGGTCAGCATGATCTCATCATCGGCCAGCACGGCCGAAACAGGCATCATTCCGCCTGAGAGGGCTTTGCCGAGAATGAGGATATCGGGGCGAACATTGTCGTAGTCGCAGGCCAGCATCTTGCCTGTGCGGGCCAGCCCGGTCTGGATTTCATCGGCAATGAAGAGTACCTCTTTCTCGCGGCAAAGAGCAGCCGCAGCAGCCAGATAACCGTCATCAGGTACTCTCACACCGGCTTCTCCCTGAATGGGCTCGACCATAAAGCCCGCAACGTTGGGATGCGCCAGCGCTTCTTCCAGTGCAAGAAGGTCGTTGTAGGGGATAATACGGAATCCGGGAGTGAGCGGACCGAAACCCTCATAGTTTTCACGATCATCCGAGAAGGAGATGATTGTGGTGGTCCGGCCATGGAAGTTGCCCGAACAAACGAGAATTTCTGCTTTGTTGTCTTCTATTCCCTTGATTTCATAGGCCCACTTGCGGCAGAGTTTGATGGCAGTTTCCACGGCTTCGGCCCCCGTATTCATCGGCAGCACCTTGTCGTAGCCAAACATTGTTGTAATATACTCGGCAAATGGTCCCAGGCGGTCGTTGTAGAAGGCGCGGGAGGTCAGGGTCAGGGTGGCGGCCTGCTCGCGCATGACCTCAACGAGGCGCGGGTGGCAGTGGCCCTGATTTACAGCCGAATAGGAGGAGAGAAAATCGTAGTACCTTCTGCCTTCGGGATCCCACAGAAAAACCCCTTCGCCACGGGAGAGCACCACCGGCAGGGGGTGATAGTTGTGAGCACCGTATTTAATCTCCAGTTCGCGCGCATGTTTGCTGCTGATCTTTGCTTGCATCTTTTCTGATTTTATGAGGGCGAATCTTTTTTTAGAAAGTCGGCATGAAATGCCAGGGGAAGGAGTGTACTTGCATTGGGAAGGATGAGCAGCTGACTGCCATCGCCACCGAGTATGATCGGGAATTCCTGTCCGAAACGTTGCTCCGCTTCTTCGAGCACCTGGCGGCAGGGTCCACAGGGTGTGGCCGGCTGCAGGTGAGGTTCTTTGGGGTTGTGCACACTGATGGCCAGGGCCTCAACGGGCACATCGGGATAGGCGGCATTGGCCGCATAAAGGGCTACGCGCTCGGCACAAAGACCGGCCGGCAGCGATGCATTTTCCTGATTACTTCCAATAAATATTTCTCCGTTGGCCAATCGGACGGCAGCGCCCACCTGAAATCCGGAATAGGGGGCATAGGCTCCTTTTAATGCCTCCCGGGCCCTGCGCATGAGCTCCTGATCTTCGGCCCGGAGCTCGCTGATGTCATCGCTCAGCTGATATTTTATTCGTAATTCCTTGTTTTTCATGCCGCTTCATTTTTCACTCCATATTTAGCAAATATAGAGTTTAAAGAGTAGATGCATATGCTTAAATTCACCCCGCGTAAAAGGAAAATTACTCATGAAAAATATACTGGTTTTTGGAGCCGGACGCTCGGCAACGGCACTGATTGATTACATCCTGGAACAGGCGAAAGAGCACGGATGGGAAGTGATTGTGGCCGATGCCGACAAGGAGCTGGCCGAAAGCAAGGTCAATAAGCATCCCAACGGCAAAGCCATCTATATTGACATTACCAAACAGAAGCTGCGGCAGAAACTGATCTCTGAGGCCGATGTGGTGGTCTCCCTGCTGCCGGTTTCGCTTCACTATCTCGTGGTGCACGATTGTATCAAGTTCCGCAAGCATGTGGTGACGGCTTCTTACCTGAGCAACGAGATGTACGGGCTGGAAGACAAAGTCCGTGAAGCTGCCATCATGATGGTGGGAGAGATGGGGCTCGATCCGGGCCTCGATCATATGTCGGCCATGCGGAAAATAAACAACCTCAAATCCGAAGGCTATACCCTGGAAAGTTTTAAGTCCTTTACCGGAGGGCTCGTAGCACCTGAAAGCATCGACAATCCCTGGAAATACAAGTTTACATGGAACCCGAAGAATGTGGTGCTGGCCGGCCAGGGTACGGCTCAGTATCTGAAGCAGGGGCGATATAAGTATATTCCCTACAACCGTGTTTTCAGGCAGACAGAGTATATCAAGGTAGACGGAATCGGTGACCTGGAGGCCTATGCCAACCGCGACAGCCTCCTCTATAAGACACTCTACGGCCTCGATGATATCCCGACTTTGATTCGCGGCACCCTGCGCTATCCGGGTTTTTGCCGGGCATGGGATGCCCTGGTACGCATCGGGCTGACAGATGACTCCTATCCGATCATCGACTCGGAGCGCATGACCTATTCGCGCATGGTCGAGGCCTATCTCGAAGGTATCTGGGAGCATTATCCGGCCGATTACAACGTGCAGAAACGCCTCGCTGATTTTCTGCGCATTGATCACAATGACGAAATTCTGCGCAAACTCGAATGGCTCGGTTTGTTTGAAGAGGAAAAGATTGAACTAAAGAATGCATCCCCGGCTCAAATCCTGCTGAAGCTCCTGCTTCGCAAATGGACCATGCAGCCCGAAGACCGTGACATGGTGGTGATGCAGCATGAGTTCATCTATTCAAAAGACGGAAAACGAATGAAAGCCACCGATACCCTGGTGATGAAAGGAGAGAATTCGCGCCAGACTGCCATGGCCAAGCTGGTCGGCCTGCCCATCGGAGTTTTCGTGAAGTTGATCATGCTGGGAAAAATCAATACGGTCGGAGTGCATATTCCCACCATCCCGGCCATCTACGAACCCGTCTTGCAGGAATTAGAACAATACGGTGTCTGCTTTAATGAGAAGGTCGAAAGCCTCTGATCGCCATCACATCCGGAATAATATTCCAAAGTAAAGAACTTTCAGAATCGCAGGTCGATGCCCAGGAGAATATGGCGTTGTGCAAAGTAGCGGGCCGGATTGTCGGGCGGAGTGCCGAATGATCGCGGATCGCGCGGATCGAGGAACATCGGATCGCGCCACTCGGTAGGTACAGGATCTCCCGTTTCATAGGCCCTTCCCGTCACGGGGTTGATGATTGCCGAGTTTTTGGTGTTCAGCACGTTGTTGATCTGAAGGCTGGCACTGATGTCGCTTTTTCCGATCTTCCACCATCTTCTCAGGCTAAAGTTGAGCCAGTATTGTGAAGCACCGATTCTGGAGTATTGCTTTTCGGGGTCAGCAATGCGCTCGTAGATAGGGCGACCCGAGAAGGACTCATAGCCCACCAGTTCGTAAGGCGTATAGCGCCTTCCCGTGCGATAGATAGCCTCCAGATAAGCCGAAAAATGGTTCATCCATTGCACCCCGAAGAGGCCGGTTTCGCGGTTGACTTTGAAAAGCGTAACGGCTTTCAGATCCAGCGGAGAGTCCCAGGCGAGGGGTATTTCCACGGTCGACTGGCGGTTGCCCGTTTGTTGTATTTCCCGGATAATCTCCGAGGAAGAGTTGCTTTGTCCGGTAGCTACCGAATAAGAGGCCGATATCTGGCCGTTGAACCACTTGCCGACCCGCTTGATATAAACCAGTTCGACCCCCCGCACCCGGGCATAGTCGGAGTTGATGCGGATGGTACGCGATACCTGGCGTCCCGTTACATCTTCAACGAGGATGCTGGTAGCGGTGATGAAGTCATACTTGTCTTTCCAGTAAGCGGCTATACTCAGTGCATCATTGCTTGTAATCTGCGATCGGAGGCCCAGTTCATAGGTGATATCCACCTCGGGGTTGATATTGGGATTTCCGAGGCGGCCCAGGGTCGAGCGGTCGGAGTAGAAGGGATCAAGACCCGCATAAACGAAACTGGGGTGCGGGTAGACCATCGAATGACTGTAGTTAAAGTACATCATCTGGTTTTCCTTGATCGGGAAAGAGGCTGAAATTTTGGGCAGCAGCCGCACTTTGACCCTTCGCTTTCCGATTCCGATGCTATTGTCCATATAGGCCTGGCGGATTTCTTCACGGATGGGGGCCTCGGGGTTTTGCACCGCTTCATCTACAAACTTGCCGGGAAACCAATATTCGAGACGGCTGCCGACCTCTGCTACGAGGCCTTTGTATTTGATTTTATCCGAAATGAAGAATGCTCCTTTAAGCGGTTTGACGGCCCACACATCGCTGACATCTCCGAGGCGGAAACTTTGGGTCTTTTTTCCATCGGGCAATACAATCGGGGCTCCGATCCAGGGGCGTGTGATGTCGATCCATTGCATGTCCTGAGGTTTGGCTTCCGCACCGAAGATGAGCCGGTTTTTCCCGTCTTCGGAATAGAGGCTGCCGATAATTTTCAATGTATATTCTTCCACAAAGTGATCGTGCCAAAGGGTGGCAATGCCACGGTTGTAAAGCCCGGGTGGCGGGTTGACGAAAACCACTTCATCCTCCGGATTGAAATATTCTGCCGGATAGGTAACCACCGATTCGGGGTCGAATTCCGTGTCGACTTCTTCCGGTCGCCAGGGCCTGCCGTTGGCATCGGCACGGAGTTTCACAAAGAGCCTTGAAAAGGTCACATTGGTCGAAAAACGGTTGCTGAAGGTCTTTCGCCAGCGGAAAATTTCCAGATTGGTATCGTGTGTGTAGGTGTTGGCATTGTCGGGTATGAGGTGAAAGTTCCACTGGTAGCCCGGTGAGAAGGGGACAAAATTGGTGGTAATACGCAACATGTTGAAGTCCTGATTGACATTGATCGATCGGAGGAAGCTGAAGGAAAACTGATCGGTGGAGCTGGGCTTGTATTCCAGCTTGATCATGCCGCTCCAGCGGTTGTCCTGGTAGGGTGTCCAGAAGGTAGAACCCGGATAGAGCGAGGAATAGAGCTGATCGGCCGGGTTGCGCGTAAATTCATCCGAAAAATTGAAATTGAATGAGCTGAAGTAGCTCCACTTGCCTTTCGACAACTTATTGGCAAACGGGATGGGGCCGCCAAAGTTGAGCTCGGCATTTTGCGCATTGAATGTGCTGAACCAATCCTTGTTGAAGCCGAAGTTGTCGCGGGCATAGCTGAAGTTCAGTGCGAATTTCTCTCCTCCCGACCGGGTGTTTGTATTCACGGTTCCGGCCGTGGCATCGCCAAATACCACGTCCGATCCGCTGGTATTGATTTCAATCGAATTGATGGCGTTGGTTCCGAGATCGATACCGAAGCCCGTGCCCGACAATGGGTCCGATGCGTTTACACCGTCAATGTAAAATCCCGTTTCGTAGGTTCGCCCTCCCCGAATGTGTACACCTTCCGGGTTTTGCTGAATGCCTGCCTGGGTGTTGAGGATGTGCTGGATATTGGTGGTAGGAGCCTCTTCGATGACGTCTTTTTCTATTTCCGTGGTGCCTTTCGGGTCGTCAATGTCAACCAGAGGTTTCTTGCCTACAATAACCACTTCATCGAAGGTGAGGGCAGTAGTTTCCAGCGATACATTGAGTTCTTTCTTTTCACCGCCTTTCAGGCGGATGCCGGTAAAAGCTTTTTTGGCGTATCCTATGAATGAAAACTCGATGTTGTATTCGCCCGGACTGATTCCGTTGAGTTCGTAATGCCCGTTGATGTCGGTGGCTGTTCCGAAGTTGGTTCCCTGAATATAAACGTTGACCCCTGGCAGGGTTTCTCCGCTTTTGGCATCCTTAACGACTCCATAAACCCCTGCTTTATCGTGTTGAGCGGCCAGCGGGCCGAGCGTGGCAAGGAAAAGCAGGACCAACATTCTGATTTTCATTTGCCAAAAATAATCATTTGAGCTGTGGGGATAAACCCATTCACGGGAAGATGATAAGATTTTCTTCAGAGCAGGCGAATGCCTTCTTCTTCGATGCGTATGAGCCTTTGCTTGTATAGCGATCCGATGGCTTTTTTGAAGGTTTTTTTGCTCATTTCAAAAATGCGTTTGATTTCCTCTGGTTGGCTCTTGTCGTTTACCGGCAGGTAGCCTCCGCCTTCGTTGAGCAGTTCGAGAATGCGGGCGGCATTTTCTTCGATTTTTCCGTAACCTTCCGGCTGCAGGATGACATCTATTTTCCCGTCTTCCCTGATTTTTTTGATATAGCCCCGAATGGCATCGCCTTCTCTTATGCGCTTGTGTATATCGCTGAAATGCAGCAGGCCGCGATATTGCTGATTAATGATAACGTTGTAGCCCAAATCCGAAGGATACCAGACCAGCAATTGCACTTCCTGCCTTTCCCTGAGTTTTACTTTCTCGTTGTGTACAAAGCGCCCGAGCTTCGTAGAGCCGGCCAGTCTGTTCGATTTCTCATCCCAGTAAAGCCCGACAAGACAGATTTGCCCCACTTTGATTTCTTCCCTTTGCTCGGCTTTCGGCACGAAAAGATCCTTGTCGAGGCCCCAGTCCATAAAAGCACCTATTTCGCTGCTGCTCACCGCTTTAAGAGGAGCTATTCTTCCCAGTTGCAGGGGTGGAATCTTTGTGCTTGCCAGCCAGTTTTTCTTGCTGTCCTGGTAGATAAATACTTCCACCCGGGCTCCCGGCTCCAGGCCCTTTGCTTCGCGAAGCGGCAAAAAGGCCACATTGTCGTTGTCATCATGAAGGAGATATCCGTCTTCTTTGACTTCGCTTACTGTGAGTTCTGCTGATTTTCCGGGGCTTGCCATGCTGCAAAGTTAATCATACTTGCATTCTGCCAAGCCGAAATGTCTTTTTTCTTTGCTGCTATTGCAAATCGACAGCATGGCTTTTCGAGCAATGATAAAAATATCTTTAAATGGTGACTTATGTTATTTTGATCGTTTTTTAAAAGCACTATTATTGTCGTGTCATTAAATAAGAGACAGAAAAGTCTTTTAATTTTTATAAAGCTATTTAATCACAAAATTCAGAAACCATGAAAAAGTTGCTCTTCCTTTCATTATTAGTTGCTTCGGTTCTGCTTGCCGCATCCTGCAATAAGGCCGAAGACAACAACAATCAGAACACAGAAGTCGCTCCGGCCGGCAACAAAAACGATCTGGGCGAAGCCGGTGTGCAGGACGATGTCTCCGAGAAAAATATTCTGCAAATAGCCCTTGGATCACCCGACCACACAACCCTGGTCAAACTGGTGCAGGCTGCCAATATGGAACACGTTCTGACGAATGCCGGACCGCTTACTGTTTTTGCTCCGACCAACGAAGCCTTTGCACAATTGCCGGAAGGAACCATCGAAACACTGATGAAACCGGAAAACAAAGCGACCCTGAAAAACATCATCGAATATCATGCAGCTCCGGGTTCTTATGGTCCGGACAATATTGCCGGGGTGATGGGAATCGGACAGGCCAATATGCAAAAAGTAAATGTGGAAGAAAAAGATGGCGATGTGTATGTGAACGGAGCCAAAGTCATTGCTTCCGTGAAAGCATCGAATGGATGGGTGCATGTCATCGACAAAGTGCTCCTCCCGCCCGAAGAATAAATAATTGGTGGAAAATTAATAAAGGTGACGGAGCGATGATTCGTCACCTTTTTTTATGCCTTTGTCAGAAACTCCATTTCAGGCGGGTATAGATGATTTCCTGGTTGATGTTCAGGCCGTTTAATTTCAACGTCATGAACTGACCGAGCAGGTCGAAATCCATGTTATCACTAAGGCTGAAGGTGATACCCGGGAAGAAAATGAAAGCATTGCTGCCCGGACTGTAGAGCAGGCCCGCATTGATATTAATCAGGGGAGTAGCCGGAAACATGCCCTGAAGGATCATATTGTATTTAAAAGGGGAGAGCTTTTTGGCCGAGATATCCATAAAGCGGAGCGGGCTGACACCTGTAAAATCATTCTTGCCCGGGGAGCTGTAGAGGAAAGCATAGTTGATATACAAATTGGAGGGGAAGAGATAGCTCAGCCCTGCGGTAAGAGAAAGAGATCCGCTGCTGTCCGGGAAATTGCGGTAAGGGTGGAAATAAGCAGCCTCTCCGTTCAGCCCAACGGGTCCGATATATCCGGTCCAGCCTGCTCCGAGGGCCATATCGCCCCGGGCAATTCCTGCCAGCAGCTGCCAGTCAAAATTCCAGTGATTGAAGCGCCAGAGCGCTGCGACCACACTGCTGTCAAGCGAACGGCTCATACGAGCAGCCAGTTCCACGTGTGATGCAAAACCGCTGTAATATTGCAACCGGATGGCATCGCTGCCCTGGCGCTCTTCGTAGTCCCAGTCCAGAAAATTGAATGCATTGAAAAGGTCGTTGGGATTCCAGAAACTACTGATTCCCCAGTTGATGCGCTGCCGGCCGATGCGGGCTTCGAAATTGCCCCTGTGATAGTCGATATAGGCCCGGTCAACAACACTGTGCCCAATGGCATAGGGCTTTTTTAACCAGACCGTGGAGAGGTCGAAATAATCGTTGTAATCTATGAAAGCCAGGGGGTCGGGGCTGGCCTTGATCGACTCGCCATAGAAGAGGCGGTTGCGGAGCTCAAGGGCGAAAGTCCAGTTACTGTCTGCTTCGAAACGAATGTTAAGGCGGTTGTGAATCTGATTGCCCACCACCATGTCGCTTCCGTTGCCACTGCTTATCGCAATGCTTCGCAGGTCTTTCACATAGCCCCCAAAGCTCCATTTGCTCAGGCTGCTGTCCTGGGCACGGAGGGATGAGAAGGGTAAAAGAAGCAAGACAAGAAGCCGTATAACATTTTTCATAGCCATTCAACTTATTAACCTTGCCGGGTTTCGTCACTGACTATCTTACCGTCTTCGAGGGTGAGCACCCTTCTTGCCCGGTCGATCACCCGCTGATCGTGAGTGGAGAAAATAAAGGTGGCATTTTCGTTTTGATTGAGTTCCTGCATGAGGTCGAGAAGGCCTGCCGTGGATTTCGAATCGAGATTGGCCGTGGGCTCATCAGCAAGGACAAAGCGCGGTTTCGAGGCCAGGGCGCGCGCCACGGCTACCCGTTGTTGCTGTCCGCCCGAGAGTTCGGTCGGGCGTTTCTCTGTCTTTTCTTCCAGGCCTACGGCACGGAGCAATTCCATGGCCCGTACCCTGCGCTCCTCTTTGGGCCTTTTTTGCAAGAGCATGATAAACTCAACATTTTCGTAAGCCGTGAGTACGGGGATCAGGTTATAAGCCTGAAAGACAAAGCCGATGTGCTTCAACCGAAAGTCGATCAGTTGATTGTCGCTGTAACTCGTGATGTCCTGTTCGTCAATAAAAACGCTTCCACGGCTCGGCTTGTCGAGGCCCCCGATCATATTGAGCAGGGTGGTCTTTCCCGAGCCCGAAGGGCCCACAATGGCCGTGAATTCGCCTTCTTCCACAGCCAGGCTGACTCCGTTGAGCGCATGCACGGGTACGGTGTCTTCGTCATAGATTTTGTGGAGGTCTACCGTTCGTATTACAGCCATGATCTTCTTTTTTATTGAGTTAAATTTTTCTTATTGCTTCACTTGGATTCAGTTTCAGGGCTTTGCGTGCCGGATATATGGCCGAGATGACCGAGAAAACGATGACCATCAATGCAATGCCCGGGTAATACGCAATGTCGGCCGAGGGATAGAGCACGGCACTGATGCCAAAGGATTCCATTCCCTGTTCGACCATGGACAAATCAATACCGCGATGGCTGGCAATCAAAATGGAGAAATAGGCCAGTACCATGCCTATAACGGCTCCCGTAAGGGCCAGCATAACCGTTTCGCTGACGATCATCAAAAAGAGCCTGCGCTTGTTCATGCCGATGGCCATGAGCATGCCCAGCTCGCGACTGCGCTCCAGCACGGCCATCAACATGGTATTGACCAGTCCAAAAGCGAGTGCCAGCATGATGATGCCCATAAATATGTAAAGGAAAACATCCATCATTTCGTTGAGATAGCGCAACTCGGGCGAGAGATCGTACCAGGCTTCGACCATCAGTCGCGGATAGCGTTCCTTGAGTTGTGCCCGGTAGAAGGGTACCTCTTCGTCATTTTCGAGCAGAAGCGCAATTTCGTGGATGAAAGGACGGCTTGTGCCCAGTACGCGCTGTAGCTCATCCGAGCGGGCATAGACCCTCACTTTATCCAGGCGAATGTCGCCCGTGCTGATCAAACCCGAAATGCGAAAGGCACCTGCCAGTATGTTCGAGCTGGTATCAAGAAAAGTGAGTACCACTTTCGAACCGATGTGCAGGCCGAGTTTGTCGGCCAGCGCGCGTCCGATCAGAATGCGGTTTTTCCCGTCCGGAAAATAAGTCCCTTCCACCACCTTTTTTTCAAGTCCCGTCAGCCGGTTTTCTGCACCGGGATCGATGCCGATGATTTGAACACCCGATCCGCCACCCGGAGCACTCAGCATACCATTGATGATGGACCGGCCGCTGACGGCTTTGATGCCGGGCATATTTCGCAGGCTGTCCAAAATTTGTGCTGCCCCGGGTATGAAATCCGCCAGTTTCTGTTTTTCCTTGAATCCGGGGGTGTGCAGCTGAATATGTGAAAGCTGCTCATTGATCATCTTTTCCTTGCGCTGATCGACCATGCCCCGGCTGAGGGCGATCACAAAGATGCCGGCCCAGAGCCCCATCACCACCGAAGCAATGATGACCAGACTCCTTGTCCGGTTTCTCCAAATGTTGCGCCATGCTATTTTTCTGATCATAATTTGCTTTTTTAGCCTGTGTCTGCCTTCGCTATCCTTTCATGGCCCGGATAGAATTCAGTTTTCTGAGTTTGTTGAAAGGATAGAGATAAACCAGCAGCACGATGAAGAAGACAATGAGCACATTATTCAGGAAAACGTAAGGCTGGGAGGTGAATGCAATAACCGGCTCAAAGCCAAACTCGGCATAATAGGAGGCCAGTTCACCGCCCAACGCTATGGGTTTGTCTTCGAAATAGAGAACAATCGGCAGAGCAAAAAGCACTCCGCTCAGAATGCCCAGAAAAGCGAGCAGTACGGTCTCGAGGAGTGTCATTATCTGCATTCTGCCCCTTTTCATCCCGATGGCCAGCAGAATGCCGAATTCGTGTTTGCGTTCGGCCGTCATCATGATGACGGTGCTGAAAATGCCGAAAGCAATGACGAGATAAATGATAAAGAGCTCAATGAGCATGCCGCCCGTGTCGGCCTGTATGGCCTGCACCAGCTGTGGATTCATTTCCTGCCAGCTCAGCACCTCGTAGCGATTGCTGTCGAGTTGCCGTCTGATCTCTTCCACCGTTTCGCGAAAGCGATAATTGTTTTTAAACTTCAAAACCATACTTGTCACCCGGCCTTCCATGCCGTACATAAACTGTGCTTCCTGAAGAGGCAGGTAACTAAGGCGTTTGTTCAGTTCCGGATTGCCGAAGTGCAGCAGGCCTACAATGGGATATTTCCCAACGGCTGTGATGCCATGGTAGCCCTGCCCGAGCAGCACGATGGTATCGCCCACGCCCAGCTCCATGATGTCGGCATATCCTTCGCTCAGCAGAATGGCCGACTCTCCCGGACGGAAATACCTGCCCGCAGATACTTTGGACGCAAGCCCCGTCAGTTGATCTTCCCGCACCGGATCTACGCCCATCACCTGTGTGCCAAAGGCGTTCTCGTCATCTGAGCCAAGGGCAAATGATTCGATGCGCGGAATCATATCCTCCAGATTTTCCGGTAGCTCCGAAAGGCTGTCAGGAGTCAGCAGCGGCATCGAGTTTTCAAGGGTTTGCTCTTGCCAGTAGCCCTTTTTATGGATCTGGGCATAGCCGCTGTACTGTTCAACGACCGAAGCGATCATGCGGGCCCAGGTCCCCTGCTGAAGCGAGGTCATGAGGATGCTGAGAGTAATCGAGAAAAAGATGGCAGCGACCGTGATCAGGGTTCTGCGTTTATTCCTCCATAGATTTCGCCAGGCCAGTTTCAGTAGCATTATCGTACTTTTTTCATGTTTTGAAGAGAGAAGAAACTGTCCGGAATGGGAATGTCAAACACGATGTCTTCGTAAACAATGACGGTCTTTTGTCCGGGCTTATCGGCCGGAATCATCTCCAGCCGGACGGGAATGATGCGCCCGTGCATATTTTTTATGTCCGATGCCTTCATGATGTTGACCAGGGTGCCGTCTTCATCATAAAACTCGGCCCGCAGTTCGAGATAGTCCTTTTTGCTGATCCACATGATAATCTTTCCCCAAACGACTGCCGCATCTTCTTTGGGTATAAGCTCGATTTTCCAGCATTCACGGCCCTGCAGGGTATCGCTTCCGATGATCCGGTGCGTATAGTCGCGCACTTCAGACGATTCCCTGACCAAATCGTCATTGGTAAAGTCCGACCCCATCCAGCTCTGGCCCATCATGCTCGGGGGCAGTTTGATAGTACGTTCAATAGAGGGTTGCCAGTTCCAGATTTCTTTTCCCACTTTCAGATAGGCAACCCCCTTGTCGCGTGCCGGAGCCAATATTTTGATGAGCGAATATTTGTCTCCCTTGGACCAGGCTTTCATCCGGATTTCGCGGCTCCATCCCGGGCGGATAATCTTCATCGTGATAGTTGATTTGCTGCTCTTTCCCCGAAAATTATCGAGGGCTTTCTTTACAATTTCACCGGCATCCTGGGCCTGCAAAAAGGCGGAAGCCAGAAGGAATAAGCAGAACAGTGGCAGGTTCTTTTTCATGACGCTTGTTTTTTACAGAAAGTTTCGATTACAAAGGCTTTCATTCCTTCGATCGGATATTCTTCACCCATCGCAATGTATCCCAGTCCGATGCCGTCCATAATGGCCGCATAGGAATATGCCGCCTGCTCAGGATCGGGAAACCCCAGCTGCTCAAAGAGGCTGAAGAACTGCCGGAGCTTGCCATGCATGACTTTGCCGGCATAGTTGCGTACCAGATCCTGCAGGGCCGGCTGGGTGATGATGCCTGTCACAAAGCGGTAGTGCTTGTCACCGCGCCTGATCATATCAAAGCTTAATTCGGTCATTACCCGGAGCTGGGTAAGCGGGTCATTGCCAAGATGTTCGGGAGCGAAAGAGTCGAAGATCTGAAGAAGGTAATCGAAGATGGCAAAAAGCAACTCTTCCTTGCTTTGAAAGTAGTTGTAGATGAGGCCCTTTGATATTCCGGCATTGCGTGCTACAGCCGCCATGGAGCTTGAATGATAGCCCTTGAGCGCGAATATTTCCAGTGCGGATTCAAGAATCTTCTGACGACTGTCGCTGCGCATCTGCGCAAATTGTTCGCTGCTCTTCGGACTCATGATTTGTGTTTATGACCGACCGGTTGGTCAAAGATAAAAATAAATGCTGATATTGAAAAGAAAAGAGGCAGATCATAATATTCTGAGGAGAGATAAACACAGTGCCTCTTTTTAATTTCATTGATTCGGAGCTTTTTCCTTTTCTCCGCAATTTTTAACCATAAATCAAAACTCACGCTGATTTTTACCCTACTGAGGGAGGCCGGGCAGGACAAGCGCTAATTGAATGCGGGGCTTTACCTTTGCACTATGAGTAAAAGAGCTATGCTGGCTACCACGCTGTTTGGCCTGGAAGAAGTTTTGGAGTCGGAATTGAAAAGCCTCGGAGCGGAAAACACGGAGTTGCATACGCGTTCGGTGAGTTTTGAAGGCGACACGGCCCTGCTTTACAGGGCCAATTTGAAACTGCGCACGGCCCTCCGGGTGCTTATTCCCATATCCCGCTTCGAAGCGGAAGACGAAGATGCTCTTTATGCCGGAATCCGGTCAATAGATTGGGAAGCGTACATGCGGGTAACCGATACCTTTGCGGTTTACGCCACGGTCAACTCGGCTGTGTTCACCCACTCACACTATACCGCGCTGCGAAGCAAAGATGCCATAGCCGATTATTTTCGCGAAAAGAGGGGACGCAGACCCAATGTGGACGTACAGAGCCCGAAAGTGACGATCAGAGTACACATTTTTAAAAATGAGGTAAGCATCCTGCTCGACAGCAGTGGTGATTCTCTTCATATGCGGGGCTATCGCATGGAGAAGGTAATGGCTCCGCTCAATGAAGTTCTGGCTGCCGGTATGATCAGACTCAGCGGATGGGAGCCCGGCCAGCCCTTTGTGGACCCGATGTGCGGTTCGGGCACCATAGCCATCGAAGCGGCCCTGATGGCCATGAACAAGGCTCCGGGTTTGCTGCGTGAGCGATTTGCTTTTCTGGGGTGGAAAGATTTTGACCACCGGCTGTGGGAGGAACTGAGCGAAGAAGCGGCATCGGAAGTAAGAGCCTTAGATTTTGAAATTCTTGCGGCAGACAAAGAGCCCCGGGCCACAAGCATCACAAGGCAAAACCTGGATCGTGCGGGAGTGCAGGGCGTCACGGTCATTCGCAAAGCATTCAACCGGCTGGAGCCTCCGCAGGGCAACGGCACCATACTCATGAATCCGCCCTATGGCGAGCGAATGAAAGAGAAGGATAACGACTTGGAGGCTTTCTACAAAATGATCGGAGACCGGCTGAAGCATGAATGGAAAGGATATACAGCCTGGATTCTGAGCAGCAATAAAGACGCACTGAAGAGAGTGGGTTTACGAACTTCCCGTAAACTGACGCTATACAATGGTCCGCTGGAGTGCAAATTTCACCGTTTCGAGCTTTACTGATAGTTCGTAAATATCTCATTGGCCAGGGCCATGGCTTCGTGCAGGGCTTCCTGCCGGATACCCGTATCCATGCCTTTTTCTTCAAGAAATGCAATAATTTCTTCACTGGCCATATTACCCACCAGTTCGTCTTCGGCCATGGGGCAGCCTCCGTAACCCCTGAGGGCTCCGTCAAACCTGCGACATCCGGCATCCCAGGCAGCTTCCAGCTTCTCGCGCCTCCGGGCAGGCGCGGAGTGCAGATGCGCACCGATCACCTGATCGGGAAATGCGGGAATGATCTGCCCGAAAAGCGATCGGACTTCAGCGGGCGTGGCCATACCTACGGTGTCGGCCAGTGAAATGATCTTGATACCAAGTTTCTGCATTTCTTCGGCCCAGCGGGCTACAATCTCCGGACTCCACGGATCGCCATAGGGATTGCCAAATGCCATGGAGAGATAAACGACTACTTCCTTGTCATGCCGGCCGGCAATGTCACAGATGTTTTTGAGCCGCTCAAGTGACCCGGCAATGCTGCTGTTGGCATTGCGCTGCTGGAATGTTTCGGAAACAGAGAAAGGATATCCCAGATAGTGGATTTTGTCAAATCGCGAGGCCTCGAGTGCCCCCCGGCTGTTGAGAACAATTGCCAGGAGCCGGGTCGGGCTGTGCTCTGTTTCAAGCTTTTGCACGAGTTCAGCCGTGTCTGCCATTTGTGGTATGGCTTTTGGAGAAACAAAACTTCCAAAATCGAGACTATGAAAGCCCACTTTCAGGAGGAGATTTACGTATTTTACCTTGAGGTCAAGCGGGATGGGCCTGCGTATGCCTTGCATGGCATCGCGCGGACATTCAACCAATTGCAGATTCATGGGCGCATTAATTTAATTTTACACTTGAAATGACATTAATCTGCCTAAAATAATGGAATTTTATACTTTCTTTACACCAAATAAAACTGCGCAATTATGAAGAGACTTTTTCTAAATTTTGTAATACTTAACCTGTTTTTTATGGTTTCGGCTCTGCTCCCGGCCCAGGTTAATCCCAGTTTCGAGAACTGGACTAAGACGGTTTATTATCAGGAACCCGTAGGATATCTAACTTTTAATTTTCAATCTTACTTTCTGACCGGTACGCCCAACGCGAGCAAAGTGCCGGGCGTAAGCGGCTCGGCCATGCGCCTTGAGACCGTGGTGTCAGGTCAGGATACCATTGCTGGCTTTGCCACCAATGCAAGGGGTAATATTTTCGCTGGAGGACAGGCATACAGCGGCCAGCCCGACTCGGTCAAAATTACCTGCCGCTATTCAATGGCGGGAAATGATTCGGCTACGTTTTTCCTTATTTTCAAAGCCTTCTCGGTTCCGATGATCAACATCATCAATATCGGAGGAAGCTCTTCCAACTTTGTAACCATTACCAGACCACTCAACTTGTTTCTTCCGGCTGATTCACTGATCATGGTGGCCAGCAGCTCAAACATGCTTTCCAATGCCGTGGCAGGCAGTTGGATTGAAATTGATAAAATCGAATTTGTGGGTGCCAATGTAGATACGCTGGTTAACTATGATTTTAATGACTGGTTTGATGTAGCCAGCGAAGAACCGGATGGATGGTTCTCTATCAACCTTCTTGGGGCCATAACCGGGGGTGTCAACCCGCCCGTGCCGGTGAAGAAAAGCACCGATGCCAGTGACGGACAACTGGCTTGCGAACTTACAGCCCTCGAACTGGATATTTTCGGAAGTAAAACCGTAATGGCTGTCGTGGCCAACTCACCGATCTTTTTCGGAGGAGGAAATGGTGGCGTACCTTTTACCCAGAAACCCACCAAGTTCAAGTTTGACTATAAATATGCACCTGTTGGAAACGATACGGCATTCGGTATGATTTCATTTGGTGATGCAAATGGCGACAGCATCAACGGTGGCGGTATTCCTTTGTTTGCAAGTGCCGGCTATCAGACAGCAGAACTCGATATCGACTGGACCGGAAAGCCGGCTCCCGACTCGATGTTGGTGGCTTTCTCAGCCAGCAGTCTGGACGGAAACGGAACAATCGGTTCAAAGCTTACCGTGGACCATATTGTGCTTGAATACAGCACCGGCATTGAAACACCGGTTCCCGGTTTTGGAAACGGAATCAGCCTCTATCCCAACCCGGCAGGCGATGTGCTTTATTTCAAGCTGGACGATGAGCTTCGCGGAGAAGCCAGCCTGCGCATTTATGATATGATCGGCCGCATTGTAGCCGAAAGAACCCTGAACGGTGAAGATCTGATTGCGCTGGATATCAGCAGACTCAGTGCAGGGCAGTATTTGTATGAATTAAGAAAAGAGGACAAAGTGGTAAGCGGCAAGTTCGCCAAAAACTAAGCCCTTCAAACGAACCCAATGGAAAAAGCCACTCCTGACCGGGGTGGCTTTTCTTTTTGCAGGAGCAGGGGGAGAATCCAGTTGAGCTACTAACTCCTGTGCCTCATCGAAAGGATGACATTTCCTGTTTTATGACCCTTGTCTACATAGCTGTGTGCCTTGGCTGCTTGTTCCATCGGGTAGCTGCGATCGATCACTGTTCGGTGGGCACCCGCTTCAATGATTGACACCAGTTCATTCAGCAGGATATTCAATTCTCCAGCCTTGCGCATTCCGGTTGCCGAAAAGCGCACTTTTCGTCCCTTGCTGCGGGCACTTCGAATCATGTGATACAAGGACGAGAAACTCATTACCGGTGTCAGGTACATGCCCGATGGGCTAAGCACTTGTCGGCATTCGGAATAGGAACTTTTGGCCACGGTATCGAAGATGAGATCGTATTTCTTTTCTTGCCGGCTGAAATCTTCGGTAGTGTAATCCAGCACATAATCGGCACCGAGCGATTTTACCAACTCAAGGTTTTTTGTACTGCATACACCCGTTACTTCCGCACCGTAATGTTTGCCCAATTGCACAGCCGAGGTTCCCAGTCCGCCCGAAGCACCGATGATAAGTACTTTTTGTCCTGCTTTCAACCCGGCCACATCACGGAGCATGCTGATGGAGGTGAGGGCTCCGTCACTGAGGGGTGCAGCTTCTTCATCGCTCATGTTTCCCGGCCTGATATGAATGACTTCATTCTGATCCAGGCTGAGATATTCCGCATAGGATGACATTTTGACCCGGGTGCCCCCGAATACGAGATCTCCTTTATTGAAACGTGTGACGGATTCTCCGCAGGAGACAACTTCTCCCGAGAAACTGGTTCCCGGGATTTTCTGACTGGGTCGGAAAAGGCCTAAAAACAAGCGGCCGATATATGGACTTCCCTTGCGCATCATGCTGTCTGCCATGCTTACGGATGAGGCGTGTACTTTTATAAGTACTTCGTTTTCATTTATGACGGGTAAATCGATTTCTGCAAGTCGGAGCACTTCGGGACCTCCGTAACTGTTTCTGATGATCGCTTTCATAATACTCTGGTATTTAATTGTGTAATTTTTTAATGCTGTGTTTGTCAGGGAAGTGAGCTGAAGAACTTCTCCCTTTCAACACGGCTTTGACTTTCGTTTTATCGGAATTGAATTTTCTGAATCTGAAATTCATCAATGCTTTTCGTTCCGGGGTCGATGAGGTCGGGCAGGTAAGAGTAGTTGACATAGACTTCGTCTCTGATATTTGAAACAGAAGTGGGAAAACGGCCTGCAAAAGAAGCAAAAGAGTCGATGACCACAGCTGTTTGCCAGTGATCCCGGGTCTGTATCTGATAAATAGATTCGTTGAAGGGATCTCCCGAAAAGTTGTTGCTGACCAGAATGAGCCGGTTCTTTTTTTGAAGCAGGAGTCCGTCAATCGAATGCACCGGGCGGTCGAGTGTCAACTGCTTAAAATCAGAGGGGTTGCTGATGGGAATCCGAAACAGAAGGGCATCAAATGCCTGGCCAACAATTAGAAAATGATCGGGATGATAGACAATCCCGCTCAGGCCGAATGCACCCCTCGGAGCCTTGAATTTTTCATCGCTGACAAAGACAGACGGGATTCC
>WFPF01000004.1 GCA_015487695.1 Chitinophagales bacterium | reverse complement strand
GGCCTCCTACGCTGCGCAAAAAGATTTTTAAGAACCTTTTTCAGCTATTGAATATCGAACAGCGATTAACGAACGCTGATTTTAGAAGTGAAATTCAGAATGAAGAACTTTAATCATGGAGAAAAGGATGTTATTCCATCAATCCCAAATAAATCTGAAATCGTTAATCGACATTCCTTGTTCGGTGTTCTCCTCGTTCTTAAATGGAGAAAGAAACTGGTCCGCGGGCGGCTCCCCTTTAGGGCCGGATTGTGGGTGGACCGTTTCCGGACATCCGATAGCGACTTATCTTATTTCCTAACTTTTCAACTCTTCAACTCTTCAACTCATCAACTCATCCACTCATCCACTCATCCACTCCACCACTTTCATTCTCCTATTCCATGCTTCCAATCTGCCAGGTACCCGAGATTGGCATCGGCTCAGTTCATGTATTTGCTCATGTCAAATTCTTTCTGAAACTGGTCCCAGGGGGTTTTTGTGTAGTGTCCTTCTTCGAAGTAAACGAGCATGGCCAGCATGGATTTTACGTCCTTGTAACCCGGCACGACCTGCAGTTTGGCGAGGTCTTCGTTGAGAAAGACATAACTGGGATATCCCCGGATGCCGAAGGCCCGTGTCAGCTCGTTGATGCCCCGTCTTCCACCGGCCACCCATTTGTATTCCCGGTCACCGAAGTGAATGGTTTCTTTGGTCTCTGCATCGAACTTGACCGCATAGTAGTTCTCATTGACATATTTCACAATGGCCGGGTCCATAAAGGTGGTCTTGTCCATCTTTTTGCACCATCCGCACCATTCGGTATAGGCATCGATGAGGATTTTTCTCTTCTTCTTATTCCAGTCTTTGCTTTGTGCCAGCTCATTGAGCTCCTGCATGCTGATCCAGTTGATTTTTTCACCGCTATTGGATTGCGGATTTTCGGCCGGACTCCGGAGGATAAAGGAGCTGGCAAAGAGGATGAGGAGCAGAAAGGCGGGGATAGTGAATTTTTTCATTTTTTGCGGATTGTTTTGGTGAAACCGTGACGGGGCAAAAATAGTGCCGCTAAGCGAGATTTTGAAATCTTTGCTGTCGGATGCGGGACAAAGGCTGATTTATCTGCTTTTTTCAGGTTTGTATGGCGCCTACATTGAATCGTTTTTTAATGGGCGCATTGTTGGCCGCCCGGATGCCTTCCGAAATGATCTGTCGCGTGTCGGCCGGATCGATGATGTTGTCGACCCAGAGGCGGGCCGCGGCATAGAGCGGGGTGGTCTGCTCGTCATAGCTTTTCTGTATGCGGTCGAGCAATTCTTTTTCCACTTCCGGAGTGATCTTCTTTCCCTGTTTTTTTAGCGAAGAGACCTGAATCTGCAGGAGGGTTTTTCCGGCCTGTTCGCCCCCCATTACCGCTATTTTGGCGTAGGGCCAAGCGAAGATCAGCCGCGGGTCGTAGGCCTTGCCGCACATGGCATAGTTGCCCGCTCCGTAGGAGTTGCCCGTGATGAAGGTAAACTTCGGAACCACCGAATTGGCCACGGCATTGACGAGCTTTGCCCCGTCTTTGATGATGCCGCCATGCTCGGAGCGGCTGCCGACCATAAATCCGGTTACATCCTGAAGAAAGACGAGCGGGATTTTTTTCTGATTGCAGACCATGATGAAGCGGGCTGCTTTGTCGGCCGAGTCGGAATAGATGACCCCTCCGATTTGCATTTCGCCCGTGCGTGTCTTGATGACTTTGCGCTGATTGGCTACGATGCCCACACTCCATCCGTCAATGTGGGCATAGGCGCAGACGATGGTTTTGCCATAGCCTGCTTTGTATTCCACAAACTCCGAATCATCGGCCAGGCAGCGGATGATTTCTTTCACATCATAGGGTTTGCTGTTGCCCGGGGCCTGCACTTTGTAAATATCGCGCGGGCCGCATTTGGGTGCTTTGGGACTTTCGCGGTGGAAGCCGGCTTTTTCGAAGTCTCCCATCTGGCCGATGAGCTTGCGCACCGTATTGAGGCAGCTCTCGTCATCGGGCATTTTATAGTCGGTGATGCCCGATATTTCCGACTGGGTGGTGGCTCCGCCCAGGGTTTCGGCATCCACGTCTTCGCCAATGGCGGCTTTTACGAGATAGGGCCCTGCGAGGAAGATGGACCCCGTACCGTCCACAATGAGTGCTTCATCGCTCATGATGGGAAGGTAGGCGCCTCCGGCCACACAGCTTCCCATGATGGCGGCTATCTGGGGGATGCCCTCGGAGGACATGACGGCATTGTTGCGAAAGATGCGGCCGAAGTGCTCTTTGTCGGGGAATATTTCATTTTGCATGGGCAGGAAGACCCCCGCACTGTCGACCAGATAAATGATGGGCAGGCGGTTTTCCATGGCTATCTCCTGGGCGCGGAGGTTGAGCTTTCCGGTGATCGGAAACCAGGCCCCCGCTTTGACGGTGGCATCGTTGGCCACAATCACACACTGCCGTCCGCTGACCGTGCCAATGCCCACAATGACACCTCCCGAAGGGCAGCCTCCGTATTCTTCATACATGCCATAGCCGGCAAATTCCCCGATTTCCGTCCAGGGACTGTTTTCATCCAGCAGATAGCGCACGCGCTCGCGGGCCGTCATCTTGCCTTTGGCATGTTGCTTTTCGATGTTTTTGCTGCCACCGCCTTTGTGCACTTCCATCTGGAGCTGCTTCAGTTTGCCCAGTTCGAGCAGCATGGCGTCTTCATTCTGATTGCGTGTCAGTTCCTCTTTTTTCATAGTTTTTCTTTCGGTCAACAAATTTAGGAGATTTGCCGCGGGCTTTTCACGCAATTTTATGCCGAAAGCACCGCTTTCAGGGTGTATATTTGCACGCTGTGAGAAAAAAGGGCCTTTTGGGCCCCGAAAAAGCAGGATAAAAGCAGCAAGAACAGAAGATTATGGCATTACAAGCAGGAATTGTCGGACTGCCCAATGTGGGCAAATCGACCCTATTCAACGCCCTCACCAGCGGCAAGGCCCAGTCGGCCAACTTCCCCTTTTGTACCATCGAGCCCAATGTGGGCATCATCAGTGTGCCCGATGAGCGCCTCGATGCCCTCGCCAAAATATGGGAACCCGGAAACGTCATACCCACGGTGGTGGAGATTGTAGACATAGCCGGGCTCGTGAAGGGTGCCAGCAAGGGCGAAGGGCTGGGCAACCAGTTCCTGGGCAATATCCGCGATGTGGATGCCATCATACATGTCGTCCGCTGCTTTGACGACCCCAATGTGATTCATGTGGACGGATCGGTAGACCCGGTGCGCGACAAGGAAATAATCGATATGGAACTGCTCTTTAAAGATCTGGATACGGTGGAAAAGCGCATCGAGAAACAGTCGAAGATGGCCAAAAGCGGTGACAAGGACATGATCCGCATCGTAGAGGAGCTGAAACGCCTGAAGGCCCACCTCGAAGCCGGCCGCCCGGCCCGCTCATTTGCCCGCGATGAGGATGAAAAGGAAAGACTCCGCGATCTGCACCTATTGACCAATAAACCCATCCTTTATTTGGCCAATGTGGAGGAGGCTGCCGCTGCCGGTGGCAATGAGCATGTGGAGAAATTGAAGAAAGCCATTGAAGGTGAAAATGCCGAATTGCTGGTGGTCAGTGCGGCCATCGAGGCGGAAATTGCCGAACTCGATACCGAAGAGGAACGAAAGGAATTCCTTGTGATGATGGGGCTCGAAGAGCCGGGGCTTTACCGCCTGATAAGGGCCACATACCGCCTCCTGGATTTGATCACTTTTTTCACGGCCGGTGAAAAGGAAGTGCGGGCCTGGACGGTCAGGCGCGGTGCCAAGGCTCCTGAAGCAGCCGGTGTCATCCACAGCGATTTTCAGAAGGGCTTTATCCGGGCCGAAGTGATCAGCTTCGAAGACTACATACACTACGGCTCGGAGGCAGCCGCCAAAGAAGCAGGCCGCATGCGCCTCGAAGGAAAGGAATACATTGTGCAGGACGGAGATGTCATGCATTTCCGCTTTAATGTCTGATCTGATCTGCCGGACATGCTGTGATCTGCACTTTAAATGCCTGACTTTTCCGCTGTAAAATCCAATCGTCAAAGTATTGTAATGAATGCCCTTTCTTCCTTGTCAGGGATTATTAGAAGTAAATTTGAACGTATCTTGAGTTCCGGTAAATTAAGATTAGAAAACACATGATTAAAAAGATGCAGATAAGACGATTTATAGGAACGTTCTGTTCTGTTCTGTTCTGTTCTGTTCTGTTCTGTTCTGTTCTGTTCTGTTCTGTTCTGTTCTGTTCTGTTCTGTTCTGTTCTGTTCTGTTCTGTTCTGTTCT
>WFPF01000003.1 GCA_015487695.1 Chitinophagales bacterium | reverse complement strand
TCCCGAGCACCATCCATCAAAACAAGGATTGAAACATTGATTGTATATCATCTATATACGTGGCAATGAGCTTCCCGAGCACCATCCATCAAAACAAGGATTGAAACCGGGCCTTCGTTATTCGCGGAGGCAGGTTTCGCAGCTCCCCGAGCATGATCCAACAGAACAAGGATTGAAACAATTATACGTTAAGGAGAAGAACGAAGGCCCTGCCGCTCCCCGAGCACCATCCATCAAAACAAGGATTGAAACTTAAAAAAATTTCGAGCCGTGCGCGCTCTATGAAACTCCCCGAGCAGCCTCCAACAGAACAAAGACGGAAGCCCTCAAGCTGTGGAAGCAGGCCATTTGACATCCTGAGTTTTCAGCATCTTCGCCCGGTATCGCGAAGATGGAGGAGATTTCCTCAAAGAATAAAACCCCGGGCGCACCCGGGGCTTTATCAATTTGCAAAGGGGAATTTGCAGCTGTAAATATCTGAAAAAATATTTTATCTGTGCTACGCAGTGCTTCGTATTTGGCCTTTCATTTTCCTGACTGCTCCATGGTTCGCTTCAGAAGTGTGGCATAAATGGGCCGGTTGCCCATCATGGTTGTAAATACGGCCGCACTGACCGTGGTAATGATCAGCGGCAGAATCAATTCGTAGTTGGAGGTCATCTCCACGGCCAGGACCAGCCCCGTCAACGGAGCACGTACGGTGGCTGCAAATATTCCGGCCATGCCGGCCACGGCAAAAATCCCCGGTTGCTGTATCAGCCCGGGATAGTAATGCGAAGCGACCGTTCCGAAGATCATTCCAAGAATAAGCCCCAGGGTGATAATAGGTGCGAAAATACCTCCCGGAGCACCCGTGCTATAGCTGAAAATAGAGAGAAATAACCTGGCAGCAAAAATCAGCAGGAGCTGATATATGAAAAAGGAATCTTTCAGCAATTCCTCAATCAGGTCGTAGCCACCCCCGATCAGCTCGGGATAAAAGATGCCCGTGATGGCGATTACCAGGGCGGCAATGAGGCCGGTGACATAGAGCGGAATACGCTGTATACCCCTGAAGAAATTCAGAAAAAAGAGAAGACCTCTGTTATAAAGCAGGCCAATGCCGCTGAAAATGACGCCCAGCAAAATAAAGAGCCAGAGCGTGCCCAGTGGCGGGCTTTCAAAAACGGTCATCTGAATGACGGGATCGGAGCCGATGAGCGCCCTGACCACAAAATCGGCAGAACCGGCACCAATCATGATAGCCGCCACGGAGTAGAAAGTGAATTTAAAATGCTCATGCATTTCTTCGATGACGAAGATGATGCCGGCAAAAGGCGCATTGAAGGCACAGGCAAGTCCGGCAGCCGAGCCGGCCGAGACAAGGGGATTGTCTTCTATAGTTGCTTCCCGTGTCAGGTCTTTGATCATTTTCCCTACGTTGGCACCCAGCTGTACGGTAGGCCCTTCCCGGCCCAGCAACAAACCGCTGCCCAAAGAAAAGAGGGAAGCAATAAATTTGACCGGAATCACGCGTTTCCAGCGCATAGCTCGTATGCCGTCAAGTGCTCCTTCGATTTCATGCACACCGCTTCCGGCTGTTTCCGGTGCAAACTTTCGCACCAGCCAGAGCGAGATAAGAATGGCCGTGATGGTAAAAAGAACGGGGATCACCCAGGAAATAAAGCCATCGGTGACCGCCTGTGCAAAAATATATTTTCTGAACTCTTCGACATAGTGCAGGCTGATGCGAAAAGCAGAGCCGAGCAAACCCACCAGCAAGCCAATGACAAGGGCATGGAGCAGCAAGCGGAAGTTTTGGGTCTTTTTCTTGAAGGAAAAGCGGGGGTCTTTTCTCCAGCGTGCAGCAGATCTTTTAAAGTAAGCCTTCATAAATTCTGATTCCATCCGTCCCTGTCCGGCAAGCGCATTTCCATTTTATTGCTCTGCAGCCGGTTGAAGAAATTTTCCTGCCCAAAGTTAGTGCATAGCAGCCTTCAATCAGGCAAGCGATTATAACCTTGTCTGCCGGAAAAGCTCACCGGTCCGCTTTTTACAGGGAGGAGTGCTTTTCCTGGCTAGACCTCCTGGCTGAACCGGATCAATAAATACATTAATTTGCAGTGTTCTAATGAAAGCCCGGACTCCGATGAAGAATAAAAACCGAAGCGCAGGAAGCAAAATGATAGAAGTCGTAAAAGCCAACGGGGAAAGAGAAATCTACCGTGAAAAGAAGCTGGCCGATTCGCTGAAGAAGGCGGGTGCCTCCGATGCTTTTACAAAGAGGATTCTCAGAGAAATCGATGACCTCCTCTATGACGGCATCAGCACACGAGAGATATACCGGAAGGCCTTCCGACTATTGAAAAGCCACTCGCGTGCCATGGCTTCACGCTATGAGCTGAAAAAATCCATCATGGCCCTGGGGCCGGCCGGATACCCCTTTGAAAAGTTCATCGGAGAACTGCTCCGCAGCCAGGGCTTTCGGGTCAGAACAGGCGTTCTGGTAGAAGGGCATTGTGTTACGCATGAGATTGATGTGATAGCTGAAAAAAACAGCGAACAGCGCATGATCGAGTGCAAGTTTCATCAGCAGGCGGGCAACATATGCAACGTAAAAATCCCTCTCTACATTCAATCGCGCTTTCTGGATATCAAAAAGAAATGGGAAGAGCAGGATGGCCCGGGAGAAAAACACTACGAGGGCTGGGTGGTCAATAATACGCGCTTCAGTGAAGATGCCATTCAGTATGCCCGCTGCGTAGGCCTGCAGCTGCTGAGCTGGGATTATCCGCCAGAAAACGGCCTGAAAAAGCAAATAAGCTATTCGGGGCTCTACCCCGTGACCTGCCTGACCTCGTTGCGAAAATCGGAGAAAAAGGAGCTGCTGCACCGCGATCTGGTTCTGTGTCGCCAGCTTTGCGAAAAACCCGAAATACTAAGAGAAATCGGAATCTCGGAAGCCCGAAGCCGGAACATTCTGGACGATGCCGAAGCCCTCTGCCTTACAATGGAAGGATAGAAAAGCGCGGAAGGAGTCTCCCCTGTTGCCAGTCTCTTTCAGAATAGAATCTGCCATTCCGTCCTTACCACTTAACCCCTTTTCAGGCAAACTTCCTCTCGCTCTTACTATTCAGCGATATGGAAGGATCATAATAATAGCGGGCTCCCGTCAGTGCATTGTGCAGTGTATTCCCCTTGCGATTAAAAAAGATGTACAGGTAC
>WFPF01000002.1 GCA_015487695.1 Chitinophagales bacterium | reverse complement strand
TAGTCGATCAATCGCTTGGCAATGTCTTCCACATCAATGCCGATGCTGTGCTTGAAATGACGGGTATCCAGAATGAATTCGTGTGCCACCCGGCCCTTCTTGCCCGTGTAAAGAATGGGATATTTTTTCTCAAGCAGATTTTTGAGATAGTTGGCGTTCAATATGGCATGGGCCGTGGACATTTTCAGTCCTTCGGCTCCCAGCATGCGGATATAACCATAGGAAATGACGATGATGCTGGCACTGCCGTAAGGGGTGGAGCAGACAGCCGGTATGGCTTTTTCTCCGCCCGTTTTCACCAGCGGATGGCCGGGCAGATACGGTTTCAGTTTTTCATTTACGCAGATCGGCCCCATTCCCGGCCCGCCACCGCCATGGGGTATGGCAAAAGTTTTATGAAGATTCAGGTGGCAAACATCGGCCCCGATCATGGCCGGTGAGGTATAACCCACCTGGGCGTTCATATTGGCCCCGTCCATATACACCAGTCCTCCGTTGCGGTGAACAATTTCGCAGATCTCCGTGATGGCTTCTTCAAAAACCCCGTGTGTCGAGGGGTAAGTCACCATGAGGGCTGCGAGGCTGTCTTTGTACTTTTCGGCTTTTTCTTTCAGGTCGTCTACGTCAATATTTCCTTTTTCATCGCATTTGACCACCACCACATCCAGCCCGGCCATCACGGCACTGGCGGGATTGGTGCCGTGTGCGGAAGCCGGAATCAGAGCCACGGTTCTTTGTGCATCTCCGTGGTCATCGTGATAGGCGCGGATAACCAGCATGCCCGTCAGTTCGCCCTGTGCACCCGAGTTGGGCTGCAGCGAGCAGGCGCTCAGTCCCGTTATTTCCGAGAGCATTTTTTCCATCTGCTTCAGCAGTTCTCCGTAGCCCTCGGCCTGATCGGCCGGCACAAAAGGATGCAAGGCATTGAATTCAGGCCGGCTCAGAGGCATCAGCTCACTGACGGCATTCAGTTTCATGGTGCACGAACCGAGCGGTATCATCGACTGCATCAGCGAAATGTCCCGGTTTTCCAGCCTTTTGATGTAGCGCATCATTTCGGTCTCGGAATGCAGACTGTTGAAGACCCGGTGTTCGAGGAAAGGCGACTTGCGCCTCAGGCTTTCGGGGATTCTCGACTTTGCACTGTCGGGGCTGTCCGCTTTCGGAGCGGCACTGCCGGCAGCTGCGGCAAATATTTCCAGCACATCGTTCAGGTCTTTCGTGCCGAATGTTTCATCCAGCGAAATTCCGATATCCCCGTTGTCAAAGTATCTGAAATTGATCTCCCTTTCCAGGGCGAGGGCTTTTATTTTTTCGGTCAGGCCCTTGCCGTCAATGCGCAGGGTGTCGAAGAATTGCCGGTTTTTCTCTTCAAATCCCAGGGCTTCGAGTTTTTCGGCCAGCTGCCCGGCCAGGGCATGAATTCGCGAGGCCATCCGCTTCAATCCCTCAGGGCCGTGATACACGGCATACATGCCCGCCATGATGGCCAGCAGGGCCTGGGCCGTACATATGTTCGAGGTGGCTTTTTCGCGCCTGATGTGTTGTTCTCTGGTTTGCAGGGCCATGCGGTAGGCCGGATTGCCGTGGGCATCTTTCGAGAGGCCTATGATGCGGCCCGGCAGAAGGCGCTTAAACTCTTCGGTACAGGAAAAATAGCCCGCATGCGGCCCACCGTATCCCATCGGTACGCCCATGCGCTGGGTGTTGCCCACTGCGGCATCGGCTCCGAGCTCACCGGGCGGGGTCAGCAGGGCCAGACTGAGGATGTCGGCAGCCATCACCACGTAGAGTCCGGCTTCTTTGGCCCGGGCTATCAGTGCTCTGTCGTCTTCGATGCGCCCGTCTTCGGCCGGATATTGCAGCAGCAGACCGAAATAGCTTTCATCGGGGGTGAAGCTGCGCTGATCGCCCACCACAAGGCGGATGTGGGTGGCATGGGCCCGTGCTTCGAGAACGGCCAGGGTCTGGGGCAGAACGCGGTCCGATACGAAAAATTTGGGACGTTTGGCTTCTTTCGGCTTGCGGTTGAGCTTCGCAAAAAACATGTGCATGGCCTCGGCAGCAGCCGTGCCTTCATCGAGAAGCGAGGCATTGGCCATGGGCAGGGCCGTCAATTCGGATACCAGGGTCTGAAAATTAAAAAGGGCTTCCATGCGTCCTTGCGAAATCTCCGCCTGATAGGGAGTGTAGGAAGTGTACCAGCCCGGATTTTCGAAAATATTTCGCTGAATCACCCCCGGGGTGATGGTGTTGTAATAACCGAGGCCGATGTATGAGCGGAAAACTTTGTTTTTCGAGGCCAGTTCGCGTATGTGGCGGGCATATTCCGACTCGCTCATGGGGGGCGGCAGTTCGAGGGCCTTCTTCAGCCGGATATGGGCAGGTATGGTCTGATCTATCAATGCTTCGAGGTTTTCCGCACCCAGCGTTTGGAGCATCTCCCGGGTCTCTTCTTCCCGCGGTCCGATGTGCCGGGGAATAAAATCATCGCTTCTCTGAAAATCCATGTCTTCTCTTTTAGCTGTCTGTAAAAATTTGGATGGGCTAAAATTACGATTTTAGCACGTGTCAGACTACTTTTTTCCGCACGCGGAAATGCCGGCCTTCAATTTTTCCCTTTCCCGCTTTCTCATCGCAGCGGGGCGGAAGCCCTCTCTTCTTTTGCTCCCGGTTTGAACCCGCGCCCATGCCAGGCGCTGAGTAATATTCCCGGATGCGTGGAAAGAGACTGAACGGGTAAACAGATCAGAAATATCTTCCGGATGAGATATTGGAAAGATCAAATCTTTTCGGAAATAAAGTGACGTAAGAAAACAACATAAATCGAATCGTTATTTTATGGCTGATTGAATGTCATCTGTAATAGGTGCAACGTATAGATGATTTGCAGGGGGTTAAAACAAATAAAGGTGAAATATTGAATGTAATGTTTTACAGTATAATGATCCATATGGAAAGTATATGAAAAAAAATGACCGCTGGCTATCACAGGGTCAATAGATAATTATCCACAAATATGCTATAATTATCAACAATGAAGATAGATATTAGATAAGATATAGTAGATTTAATCCTATTAAAAAAGTATGTTATGAAAAACTTCCTTTACTCTTTCCTGAAGCTTACTGTGGCTTTTTTTCTGACCGGCACTGTATTTGTGAATGCTTCCGAGAGCTTGTATGCTGGTTCGAAAGCCATAAATGTTAATATAGTCGGGCCCGATACGGTCTGTGTCTTTGATGTTTCCACCTATTCAATTGCTATAAGCGGGTCCGCCTACAACTGGACACTTACCGGCCCCGGTTACCCTGAGCCGAATGGAAATGAGTTGACTGTAGAATGGTATGCTACGGGAAATGCAACGATTTCCGTTGAGATTAAGGACTCCTTCGGGCAAGTGATTTATATTGATAATAAGAATGTTGTCATTGTGGAAACACCGGAGCCGCAAATTGAGACTTCCTTCGACAGCGAATGCGGTGAAATTATTGTTATCGATTCAGGGGTTGGATACGAGCGGGGAAATATATTTGAATCCAAATGCTTCAGTGTTTGTGATTCAACACGTGTGACATATTATGCGGTCTATGAGCCGGGATCACAAATAAGCTGGAATGTTACAGGTGCTGAGTGGTGGCAGGATTTTGGCGACAGCATATGGGTTTTTTGGGGTGAGCCGGGAACCGGCTTCGTAGAGTTGACGGAAAGCAATGCATATGGATGCACGGGTGTTCGCAAAGAATGTGTTACTATCATTGAAAGACCTGATGCGGTGATTATTACTGACCCTGCGGCAGCAAATGGCATAGTGTTCGCCTGCCGCGATCAGGGCGTACAGTTTATTAATGGATCTACGGAAAACTTTAGTGTACACTGGGACTTTGGTGACGGCAGTTATTCCTATGAGGAAAACCCCGTGCACAGATATGAGCAGACAGGCAATTACATTGTAACACTCACTATTGAGAATGAATGTTATTGTTCGGACGTAGCACAGATTCAAATATTTGTTGATACCGGACGAGTTATTGATATTAGTTGTGTAGGGCCGGTTTGTCTCGGTGACACTATCGAGTACAGTACCTCATCAAATTGTGCTTCCTACACATGGAGTGTGCAATATGGCAGTATTTTGGGGCCTTCTGACCAAGCGACCGTACAGGTGGTATGGAACAATCCGAACAATGGGGTGGGATTGCTGACATTGCAGGGCGGCAATTGTCAGGGTATCTGTCCTCTGCCGAATACCGTGCGGATTCCCGTGGTCGGTGGAGTGATTCCTATCGAAGGGCCCGATGTGGTATGCCCCGGTTCCATTGCCCATTATTCGATTCCTGAACTTCCCGGTGCCGATATTCAATGGGCTGTGGACAACGGAAGCATACTCCACAATGAAGGCAATGAGGTGACCGTGCAGTGGGGTAGTTTAAATACACTCTCCAGCATCAGCGTGACGTATTCTTTGCTTAAGTCTTGCAGTGGATACAGCAGTAAATTTATAAGCATTCGGCCTCCCGTGGAAATTAACGGAGATGAGGAGGCCTGTATGGCAACAACTTCGAACTATACCGCAACGGCCACACAAAGCAACAGCTACGAATGGGAAGTACAATTATCAGACGGAACCCTGATACTGCCGCCAGCGCCCGATGACAATACGTACTCGGTCAACTGGTCGTCCTTGTCCCCGGGTGACTACATGGTTATCGCCCGGGAACTGGCAGGAGAAAGTTGTAAAGACCGGGATACGGTTTTTGTTACCCTCTACCCGACCCCTCCGCTTGTGGCCGGAATCAATGGAAGCACGGAAACCTGTCCCTTTGATGTTAACAACTACTCGGCCGATCCCACTTCTTCCGATTATATTCTGGAATGGCAAATTACAAATGGCACGCCCGCGACTTCGGGCGGTGATCAGATATCGGTAAAATGGGGTGCTACAGGTCCCTATGTCGTAAAGGTACGTCAGGTAAGAAAAGGAGAACCTCATTGTGAAGGCAGCTTCTTGTCACTCAATGTGAGTGCCGTGGATCTCTCAGGGTTGCCCGGTATATCAGGGCCCGATCAGGTATGTGAGAACACCCGAACCACATATAGCAGCAGCGTAGAGGCCGATCTTTTTGAATGGTCACTTACTCCTGAAGAGTTCGGTAGTATAATTGACGGACACCTCAGCAATACGGTACACATTCAGTGGAAATCGGTGGACCAGGTTCAAACGGCTACGCTTGTCCTGCGATTCAATTATTGCAATACGGAGATTTATGATACGCTCATTGTGACCATTAGCCCGGTACCTGAGCTTGCCATCATTGCTCCTTTGGAATCCTGTGAAGGAGATCAGGTAACTTTCCAGTCATCGCTTACGGGCGATCAATATATCTGGTCATTCGGTGACGGAACTCCCGATGTGATCACTTCCAATCCTTCTTATAATCATAGTTACCAGAAGGATTCTGTTTATCCTGTTACATTGACGGTGGTGAATCCCGTAAATTGCACGGACACTGTCTACGCATCCCACAGCATTACGATCAATCCCAGACCCGTGGCCTGGTTGACACCGAGCGAAAATGCCAGGGTTCGCTGTACCGATCCCTATACCCTCTATGTTTCGGTACAGGAAGAGGCCGGAGCCATTTACAACTATGATTGGTACAAAAACGGTGTCAGTATGAACTATCATCAAAAGACCTACACTATTCCGCCTCCAGGAGTGGCCGAAAGCAACAACTATTATGTGGTGGTGACGGATAACAATACGGGTTGCAGCGAGCAAACCGAAACCCTCAATATTACCCATTATTGCGGCACAGGCGGAGGAGGCAATGATACCACTTCTACCGGTGATCCCTGTGACGGAGTGTCGTGTTCGGTGATCGTGAGCGACAGCCTCGTGGCACCGGCCTGCGGTGAAAGATATTATTTTGCATCCACCGGGCCGGGCTGCAGCCTCTGGGCCTGGAATGTTTACTCTCCGCAGTTCCCGGGCGGAGTAAAAACCTTTTATCAGGTCAACCCCCTGCATATTGAATTTGAAGCTTCCGGAATTTATAAAATCGTTCCGGTGCTGCAAACCGGCAATAACTCGGGTAGCGGCTATTGCTATGTGACTGCCGAAAGTGCGGCCTTTATTGATGTGGTGCCCGTTTATGCCGACTTCAAGGTCGAGTATGACTGCTATCCGGGTGATTTTTTCAATGTGTCTTTCTTCGATCTTTCCGATTATGTGGACGATCATGTCATTGTTTCCTGGGAGTGGTTTCTCAACGGGCAGAGCGTAAGCACCCAGGAAAATTTCTCGATGCCGCTGGCAGGCGGACAGGCGGATACCGTCACCCTTGTGATCAGTGACGGCCACGGCCACAGCTGCGAGAAAACCCGCATCATTCTCGTCCCCGAATCGATAAGTGCTTCCTTTACCCTCAACAAAAGCAGCCTCTGCGAAGACGAGCTGCTTATCGGAAGCAACACTTCTGCCGGTGATATCATCAATTCCGTCTGGGATATGGGTGCAAGCTACGGAATCATTCAATCCCATGATTTGAAGACTTCATTTGATAAGGCATCCTTATTAGCTGTTAATATCCAACTCACCGTCAGCGACAAATACGGCTGCAGCGATCAGGCAAGCCGGTCTGTCTTAGTATATGCCAATACCATTAACAGTCAGGCTCGTCTGCTTGATACCACAATATGTGCCGGTGAAAGTACACTGGCTTATCTTAGTGGTAACTTTTACGATAGTTATTTCTGGGAGCCATTGTTGGAATGGGGGCGAATTATTGATGTGAGCCAGTCAGGTCGCTATAAGGTGACCGTACGGGATGCGGGCTGTGTGGCCAAGTTTCAGACACGTCCTCTGCAGGTGCTTTCGGTACCTGTAGTGCGCATCGAGGGCGAGCTCGATATCTGCGAAGGCGAAAGCACCCTGCTGAACGGGTACATAGGTGCGGGTTACAGCTACCAGTGGTTGCTCGATGGAGCAGCCTATGCCAGCGGAGCCTCGGCCGGCTTTGGCCCGGCCAGCGGTTCTTACGCAGTTGAGCTCATCGTGAGCGACAATGCCACGGGCTGCAGCGCTTCTTCGGGCATCTACACCCTGACCGTTCATCCGCGGCCTCAGAATTTGAGCATCCTCTCC
>WFPF01000001.1 GCA_015487695.1 Chitinophagales bacterium | reverse complement strand
GCCCATGGCTCCGGTGATGCCCACTTTGATCATGGATTAATATATAAAAAGGCGGCCCTTTCGGGTTTTATTTTCAGGTTGCGGATATAGGGAGGGGCCGCTTCGCTCACCAGGGGTACGGTGCTGTCGCCCGCCTGCAGCAGGCTGAAGTCCGCAGCAACGGTAAAGAGCTCAGCGGGCGCCCGGCCTTCGATTTCTTCCATTTTGTTCAGCGGAAGCTGAAAGGAAAGTTCGGCTTCTTTGTTGAGCAGCAAGGCTTCTTTCTCCGAGTTGATGATCTCCACCGGCACCTTGATACTTGTCTCGGTATATTGTACCACCGGTATTTCGTAGCGGATCTCGTCAAGTTCATACTGCACACCGCTCAGGGGAGGAGCCGCCAGTGCGACCTTTCCTTTCTCGGTTTTGCTTATTGGCTCAAAGTGCAGCGCCTCCGTCCGCACAGCCGTCATGGTATCGACTACCGAAGCCGGCCCCGTCACCTCGATGCTGTCGGGTTCGATGCGGATCGCCCCGTCAATGCCGTACTGAGGGTTGATTTCGATATTCCCGCTGAGATGCACGGGCAATTTCCGGCTGCTCTTCTTTTCGAAAGAGAAGCTGATCTCGGACGGTGAAATGCGTACGATCTCAAGGCGGTCGCCCAGCTGGGCTTCAAACAAATTGCGATAGTTGTTCGTCAGCATCCGGCCGCTTTTGGCAAAATCGCGCACGTCTATGTGTATGGGCCGCGAACTGAGCATCAACTGCTGACGCAGCAGCTCCCATCCGCTTCCTTTCACAATAAGGGTGAGCTTCCCGGGGAGCTTATTGCGCACCACTTTTTGCGGGGGAATATTGACATATTCCACCCTGACATCCATTTCGGTGCTGTATTCCTTCGAGAGCTTGGTGAGCAGCCAGAAGACCATGGCTATGAATACGCAAAGCAAAAAAATGTAGGTGTTTCTCGTAAAGAGAAACCGCATTCGCTTCCGTATTTTATGCTTAATACTGTTCATCGTTGCCGGGTCCCGCCATGAAAATAGAGAAAAAAGAGATCAAAGCCGGAGCCTGTCGATTCTACTATTTCTTCTCTTTCCCGGTCGATGCTCCCGTGCGTTCGCGCAGGGCCTTGGTGAATTCGAGGCTGATTACACTCTTTTCGATACGCAGTTTGGCCGTAGTGTCGACTTCCAGCAGATAGGTAAAATCATCTACACCTACCACTTTCCCGTGAATCCCACCGATGGTGACCACCCGGTCGCCTTTTTTGATTTCAGCCAGGAAGTTCTTTTGCTCCTTGGCTTTTTTGCTTTGGGGGCGAATCATGAAGAAATAGATAATCACGAAAAACAAGCCGAGAAAGAGGAAAAAGCTGGTGCCGCCCCCGCCTTCCTGGCCCTGTTGACCCATCATCAGTAAAATGGTGTTGAAATTCATATTCTTGGTTTTTAATTGGTTTTTACGAATGCTTCGATGCTTATCTTTTGTATGGCCGGGTTTGTATTGGCCGAGATATTCACCGTCTTTATTACTTTATTTCTTTTGCCTCCACTGTCAAATTCCACTTTGATTACGCCTTCTTCGCCCGGTGCTATGGGCTCACGCGGGTAGGAGGGGATGGTGCAGCCGCAGCTGCTGTTGGCCGAGGTGATGATCAGGCTGGCCTTCCCCGTATTTTTAAAGCGGAATTCATGGCTTACCACTTCCCCCGCTTCCAGGGTGCCGAAGTCAAAATGATCCTCTTCAAACTCCATGACCGGATACAGATCATCGGAGCCTTCTATCAGCGAGTTCGGGTTTTTAATGTCTTTGACCGTTAGTTTTCCTTCTTTGTCGGCCGCTTCCTTCTTGCAGGAAGTCATAAAAAGAAGCAAAAGAAAGGGCATTATCAATAGTCTCATAAGTCGAAAAAGTTGCAGGCTTTCTGCAAATTTAAACATTCATCACCTTGAAACTCAATTCTCTTTGAGTCCGGGCCCTTCTTTGTAAATTTTCCCTCCGGCCTTCAGCTCTTTTGTGATTTTATCCAGCACGCCATTGATGAATTCGCGGCTGCGCGGGGTGCTGTAATTCTTCGAGATATCAATGTATTCGTTCATCGAAACCTTCACCGGTATGGTCGGGAAATTTAAAATCTCCGTCAGTGCCAGGCGCATGAGCAGCAGATCCATCACGGCAATGCGCTCAATGTCCCAGTTCTGCAGCTTGGGCGTGATCAGCTCGCGATATTCTTCGGTGTGGTCAATGCTTTTGAGCAGCAACTCAATGGCAAATTCCAGGGCATCGTCAAGCTTGGCTTTGAACTTGTCATGAAATTTAAAAGAGCGCTTGCAAATATGGTGGATGCTTTCGCGGACGGCAAAACAGATGATTTCCTTGTCATCGTACCAGACCGGAAAGAGATTTTCAATATGATTCTCGAAGTCTTCGTTGTTGGCCATCAGCTCTTCGAAGAGGTATTGCAGTATTTCGTCATCGCTCACTCCTTCGCTTTCGTCCTCCTGGCTATATCGTTGATAGAGCGGACTTTCCTTCAGTTGATAGAAGATCTTCCTGCTCAGGTCTTCGTCCAGCCATTTTTCAAGCCGGGCTTTTTTGACGGCTTTTTTAAATGTCTCGTTCCGGTCGAGAAACTCGACAAAAGTGGAATGTGCCAGGCGCCTGCTCACCTTTCTTTCCGATTCACTGGCCAGGTGCTTGGATGCCTGCACATCGGCATAGGTATCGGTAAACTCGCAGACGTCTTTTATTACCAGAAGGCAATAGAGATAAGCCTTGTAGCTTTCTTCAAATCGATCTCGTAGTTGTTTTTCAAGGCTTTTGACCGGCACGAAATCGTCCTGGCTAAAACCGTATAATGCCTGCATCACCTTGATCCGGGCATTTCTTCTATACTGCATGACTGTGGTCCTTCTTTAAAATGATAATCAGAAACGGCTGTTGACATGCGCAATGGCGTCAATGCGTTCCAGAGCCGTTCGTTCTGCGGCTTCGTGGGTTGTAATGTCCTCCTCCGATGCCTTTGCAAATATATCCAGTGTCCGTTGATAGATCTTTTCGGTGTATCCGAAAGCACGCTCGCGGTCGTAGCCCTGCAGCTCGACATAGCAGTTGATGAGGCCACCCGCATTGATAAGGAAGTCGGGGGCGTAGGCAATGCCTTTTTCTTTCAGCATGGCTCCGTGTCGCTTTTCATCCTCCATCTGGTTGTTGGCGGCTCCGGCCACCACCCCGCATTTCAGTTTTTCTATGCTCGTGTCGTTGAGGGTCGCACCCAGGGCACAGGGGGCGTAAATATCCATGTCCTGATCGTAGACCTTGTCGGCATCGACCCGGGTCACGTCATAGCGGTCCATGGTCTTTTTTATGTTGTTTTCGTTGATGTCGGCAATGAGCACTTCGGCCCCTTCTTCGATGAGATGCCCCACGAGATATTGCCCGACATGGCCCACACCCTGCACCATCACTCTTTTCCCTTTCAGGCTGTTATCGCCCCATTTTACCTTGGCTGCGGCTTTCATGCCCAGGTAGGTGCCGTAGGCCGTCACGGGCGAGGGATCACCGCCACCGCCCAGATATTCGGGCTTGCCCGTGCAATAGTCTGTCTCCATACTGATAAACTCCATGTCCCCGGTGTTGGTGCCTACATCTTCAGCCGTGATGTATTTGCCCGAGAGCGAATCGACAAATCGCCCATACCTGCGCCAGAGCGCTTCGGACTTGTCGGTGGCCGGGTTGCCGATGATCACGGCTTTGCCTCCGCCCAGGTTGATGCCGCTGATGGCCGCCTTGTAGGTCATCCCGCGCGAAAGGCGAATCACATCGCGCACCGCTTCGGCCTCGCTGGCATAATTCCACATGCGGGTACCCCCGAGGGCCGGCCCCAGGACCGTGTTGTGTATGGCGATGATGGATCTTAATCCGGTCTCCGGATCGTTGCAGAAAACAATTTGCTCATGTTCATATCCTTCGATTTGCTCGAATATTCCCTTGTGCTCATTTGATTGGCTCATCCCCGTGATTTTAGTTGGCGCAAAGTTAATTCAATTTGACCTTGAATTGAGGTGATGTGTATCAATATTGAAGAGGAAATTGTGAAAAGCCGTTAAGGCGCTATTTTTGGAACCGGCTTCCCTTATCTTCGATTATTGATCCGTTGCATTACCCATAGATGAAAGAACTTAAGGTCCTCAATAAATACTTCCTTCGCTACAAATGGCATCTCCTGCTCGGAACCGTCTTTGTCATTGTATCCAATATATTCGGGGTGCTGCCGCCCGTCATCATCCGCTATGCCTTGGATCTGGTGAAGGAGAATATTGCATTTTACCGCCTCTACGCGGGCATGGGCCTGCAGGAAGAGTTTTACAGCATCTTCACCTACGGCCTGCTTTTTTTCGGAATACTGGTTTTGCTGATGGCCGTGCTCAAAGGCCTTTTTATGTTCCTCATGCGGCAGACGCTCATCATCATGTCGAGGCATATCGAATTCGACCTCCGCAATGAAATTTACGCCCACTATCAGAAACTGGATCAGGCTTTCTACAAGCGCAACAGCACGGGCGACCTGATGAGTCGCATCTCCGAGGATGTGTCGCGTGTACGCATGTATCTCGGGCCCGCCATCATGTATGCACTCAATACTCTCGTGCTTTTCGTTATGGTGATCGGGGTGATGCTTAGCGTCAATGCCGAACTGACCCTCTATGTGCTGCTTCCCCTGCCCATTCTCAGCATTACGATTTACTACATCAACAACATCATCAATAAACGCTCGGAGGCCATTCAGCGGCAACTCTCTTTTCTGACCACCGTGACGCAGGAAGTTTACTCGGGTATCCGCGTGATCAAGGCCTACGTGCAGGAACGGAATTATGTGCGCTTTTTTGCGGGGGAAAGCGAAAAATACAAGGAGAAATCGCTGGAGCTGGCACGTGTGCAGGCGCTCTTTTTCCCGTTTATGCTCCTGCTTATCGGGCTGAGCACCATCATTACGATATATGTGGGCGGGGTACAGGTCATCAGCGGAAAAATCAGCACCGGAAACATTGCCGAATTTGTCATCTATGTGGGCATGCTTACCTGGCCCGTCACCTCCCTCGGTTGGGTGGCCTCCATCATACAGCGGGCTGCCGCCTCACAAAAACGCATCAACGAGTTTCTCGAAACCGGCACCCTCATCTACGACCGCCCGAATACGATGGATGTAGAGATACGCGGAGCCGTTGAATTCCGTAATGTGAGCTTTCGCTACCCCGATACGGGTGTGGAAGCGTTGAAAAATGTCTCCTTCAAGCTGGAGGCCGGTGAGCGCCTGGCCATCGTGGGGCGCACGGGCTCGGGCAAGTCGACCATTGCCGACCTCCTCACGCGCACCTACGAGCCCACTTCGGGGCAAATTCTTATTGACGGCATGGATATCCGGGACATCAGCCTGAAAAGCCTGCGAAGACAAATTGCCTATGTGCCGCAGGATACCTTCCTCTTTTCGGATTCGATACGTAACAATATTGCTTTCGGCCTGACGGACGAGGAAGCAGGACAGGAACGCATCGAATCGGCAGCGCGCCTGGCTTCCATTCATGACGAAATCAAGGCACTCCCGGCTGCGTACGAGACCCTCGTGGGCGAGCGGGGTGTTACCCTCTCGGGCGGACAAAAACAGCGGATTTCCATTGCCCGCGCCTTCATCCGCGATCCGCGCATCGTTATCCTGGACGACAGCCTCTCGGCCGTGGATGCCAATACCGAGAAAGTCATCATGCAAAGCCTCAAGGAAGAATTGCGGCAGCGAACGGCCATCGTGATCACACACCGCGCCTTCTCTTTCATTCGTTTCGACCATATTATTGTGCTCGATCAGGGTGCCATTGTGGAGGAAGGATTGCACGAGGAACTCATCCGCAATAAGGGCCTTTACTATGAGTTGATGGAGAAACAAAAAACTCAGGAAAATTTGAGTTAGTGCGTCAAATCTTTATAAATTCGGGAAGTAATTCCCTTTTGATTTCATTAACTTGTTATAAAACGAGAGATCTGTGGAGCAAGACAAAAGTAAAAAAAGAGGAGAGCCGGTTTATTCACTTCGACTGCGGGCCGGCAAAAGGAGAACATACTTTTTTGATGTTCGTCCTACGCGATCCGAAGACTTCTACCTGACCATCACCGAAAGCAAGAAGCGATTTGACGAAGACGGATACGAACGCCACAAACTCTTTCTTTACAAAGAAGATTTCAATAAATTCATGAAAGCCCTTGAAATGGCCATGAACCACGTCAAGGAAGAACTCATGCCCGGCTACGACTTTGACGAGTTTACCCGCGAAATTGATGAAGAGTCGATACAGAAACACGGAATGGAAGCAGCGGCAGAAAGTGCAGAGACCCCTGAAGAGTCCGAAGCCGCTGAAGAAGAAAGCGCGGAGGAAGAAAAGGAAGTAAGCGAAGACTTTGAGGTAAAATTTGAGACGGGAGAAGAAACGGCAGAGAAGGTGGAAGAAGAGGCGGACGAAGAGCATACGGAAGAAGAAAATGAATCGAAAGGCACGGACAGCGAAGAAGCTGAGAAGTGGTAAGAATTTGATTTTTTGGTGAAAGAGAAAGCCCGGAAGCGATTCCGGGCTTTTCTTTTATAGCATAATCTGCGGTTTTGAGGCTTAGCGCACAAATTTCATGATGCGCTCCCAGCGTATCGACTCTATCAGGCCTTTTCGGTCGGGATCGGTCGAGAACCAGATAAACCAGGGCGTACCCACGATGTGATCTTCCGGCACAAAACCCCAGTAGCGGGAGTCAAGCGAACGGTGGCGGTTGTCGCCCATCATCCAGTAGTAATTCAGGCGGAAAGTGTAGCTCTGGCTCTCTTTGCCGTTGATGTAGAATTTTCCGTTCTTTCGTTCCACGCGGTTGTGCTCGTAGGCCGTGATGCAGCGCTTGTAAAAGAGCCAGGTGTCGTCATTCAGCGGAATGCTGACGCCTTTCTTCGGAATCCAGACGGGCCCGAAGTTGTCAAGGTTCCAGGGATATTTCTTATGATCGTGCGGATAGAGGAGGTCGTATTTGTATTCCTCGCGGTTTTCGCCACTGATGCGTTTCACTTCTTTGACGAATCCGAGCTTTTTTATTTTCTCAATATTCGAAACCGTGGTGTGGATGAGGTAGAGGTAGCCGCTGTGCCCGGGCATTCTCGAAGGCCCCGAGACATCGCTGCGCAGGAGATCGTATTCTTCGAAAAAACTATTTCCGAGGGGCAGCTTGGTGCTGATCCGGTAGGCAAATTGCGCCATTTCCGGGGTGGGCTGATGCACTCCGTTGAGATAGACTTCCGCATCTTTAATCAGCAGGGTGTCGCCCGCCACGGCCACACAGCGTTTTACATAATTTTCGCGCTTGTCCACGGGTCGCCAGATCAGCTCGTCCTCTTTGAAATCGAGGCCGCCCCGCAGGCGTTTCAGGTTTTCGTAGCTCATCTCCTGCTGGGCTTTCACCACCGTATCACCGGCCGGAAAGTTGAATACCACAATATCTCCCGACTTCACATGGGTGAAACCCGGCAGGCGGTAATAGGGGAGCTCGATCCAGTCGACAAAGGCCTTCACATTGATGAGCGGCAGGGTGTGATGCGCCAGGGGAAAGGCAATGGGTGTCATCGGGAAGCGGGCGCCATAGTGAAACTTGCTTACAAAGAGATGATCCCCCACGAGGAGGGTCTTCTCCATCGAAGCCGTGGGGATCTTGTAGGCTTCTACGAAAAAAGTACGAATGAAAGTGGCCGCAATGATGGCAAAGACGATGGCATCGGCCCACTCGCGCCAGGCCGGCTTTTTCACGTTGCGGTAGAGCTCGGCTCCCGGCCCTTCGTATCGCTCTTTGCGGCTGAACCCCAGCCAGGGAAGATAGATATAGGGAAAGAGCATGGCCAGGGTCTGATGCCCGAGACCCGGATGGCCGAAGGACTTGGCAATATCAATCAGAAGCAGGAAGGGGATGACCAGATTGATGATCGGAATAAATGCCCAGACGAACCACCATTTCGGTTTGCCCGTGATTTCGAGAAGCACCCAATAATTGAGAAAAGGCACCAGGGCCTTCCATCCTTTTTCTCCGGCCTTTTCAAAAATCCGGTAAAGCCCCGCAAAGATGGCGATACACGCTGCGATAATCAAAGTGCTGTATACAATTGCTACACTGTTCATTGTTTCTTTTTTATTCCAAGTACATCATTCATCGTGAAAATTCCTTCTTTGCCGATGATCCAGCGGGCAGCCAGCAGGGCTCCCCGGGCAAATCCTTCCCGCGAAAAAGCTTCGTGGCGTAGGGTGATCCGGTCGCTATCCGATTGATACCTGATAACGTGGGTTCCGGGCACTTCGTCTTCCCGTTTCGAGATTATTTCCAATTCTTCGGGGCGCTGGCTCTCGCTGTTGACCCAGCGCATCTTTTTCTCGCTGTATGCCAGTATATCTTCGGCCAGGGCCCGGGCCGTGCCGCTGGGGGCATCTTTCTTGTGGATGTGATGAATCTCTTCAATCTGCACATCATAGCCGGCCACCTTGCGCATGATCTGCGCAAGGTACTCATTCAGGGCAAAAAAGACATTGACTCCCACACTGAAATTGGGGGCATAAAGCAGGGCCGATTTTTCCTCCGAAGCCACTTTTCTGAGATATTCCAGCTGCCCTTCTTTCCAGCCTGTGGTGCCCGAAACCACCGGCACCCCGGCTTTCAGAAAACGGGGAATAAAACGCATGGCCGCATCGGGAAGGGAAAAGTCGATGAGCACTTCGGCTTCTTCATACACCCGTGTACCGGTCTTTTCGGCATTGATGCTGTGGATGGTGGCAATCACTTCATCACCCGCATCCACGGCCATCTTCTCAATGAGCCTGCCCATGCGACCGTATCCGAGGAGCACTATTTTCATGACCTTCTCAAATTGAAATTCATTGGAACTGCAAAGATGCTAATTCCACAGGGAATATGGCATTTCCTTCTCTTCATCTTATTCTCCCCTGAATTGGGCTTTTCTCTTCTCTACGAAAGCCTGCATGCCTTCTTTCTGGTCTTTGCTGGCAAAGAGGAGGTAAAAGTTTTTGCGTTCGAAGCGGAGCCCCTCGTCCAGGCCGGTGTTAAATGCCGCCCGGATGGATTCTTTGGCCAGTTGAGCGGCCAGGGGCGCCATTTCGGCAATCTCGGCTGCCAGGCGCAGGGCTTCACGCAGGTAGAGTTCGACCGGCACGATGCGGTTGATAAGCCCGTATTGCAGCGCCTCTTCGGCTGTGATAAACTTTCCGGTCAGCACCATCTCCATGGCCCGCACCTTGCCTACGGCCCGTGCCAGGCGTTGCGTGCCACCGGCTCCGGGCATCACCCCGATTTTGATCTCCGGCTGCCCGAAGCGGGCCGTCTCCGAAGCCACAATCATGTCGCAGGTCATGGCCAGCTCGCAGCCTCCACCGAGGGCAAAACCGCTGACGGCCGCAATGAGGGGCTTGCGGGTTTTCCGTATCTGATCCCAGGTGCTGAACTGATCGGCTTTCAGCATGTCGATGGCATCTTTTCCGGCCATCTCCTTGATGTCGGCACCGGCAGCAAAAGCCCTTTCATTGCCCGCAATCACAATGACCCTTACCCGGTCGTCTTCATCGAGGGTGTGCAGTGCATCGCGGATTTCGCCCATCAGTTGCAGATTCAGGGCATTCAGCTCTTTGGGCCGGTTCAGGCGGATCAGGGCAATGTTTTTCTTGGCCTGGGGGTCCACTTTTATATATTGAAAGTCCATGGCTTCATTTTTTTTCAAAAATAAGACAGATTGAACGGATGCGGGCCATGTATTTTTTGCGCTCAGAAGAGAAGCGGAAGGATGGCAAAAAAGAGCCCGACCAGGATGGCAATCATGCGCCTGTAGCGGAGCTGATGGCCCGAGGGGTCGCTCTCGAAGAGGATGGTCGTGGAAATATGCATAAACGAACCCGCCACGAGGGCCAGAACGGGCGCAATGCCCGCCTGCGTAAAGAGTGCCCGGTCGAGGGCCAGGTCCGTAAGCACATAGGAAAGGGGCGACATGGCGGCAAAGAAGAGCAAAAACCAGACGGACTTGCGCACGGGCAGGCCGCAGGAATGGAGAATGCTCATCAGCGCAAAGGCAGCCGGCATCTTGTGCAGGGCAATGCTCGCCAGCAGGGAACTGTGGAAAGCATGGGCCTCGAGGCCCATCAACGGCCCGGGGTGGCTGCCGAGCGGAACCCCTTCGAGCAGGGCATGGATGCTCAGCCCGGCCATGATCGAAAAAACAAGGCGGGGCCTGAGCTGCTCACCGGCATGGATGTGCCCGTGTTCGACCCCGCGCGAGAGGAAATCGAGAAGAAGCTGCAAGACAAAGCCGGCCAGTATCCAGACGGGGATCAGGTGCATCTGCCGCGAATAGAGCTCGGGCAGCAGGTGGGCGATGGTGATGCCGAAGAGGTAGGCTCCGCTGAAGGCCAGGATAAAGCCCACGCTCTTTTTGACCTTTCGGGCAAAGAAAAGCGCGGCAATGCCGAAAAGAAAGGGAAGAAAAAAGAGCAGGGCCAACTCAGCGATCATGCGGCAAATTTACGATGAAGAAGGAAGAGGCTGAGCCTCGCCATGAGGCTGCCGATCAAGGTGCCCAGCAAAGCCCCGGCCAGCACATCCGAAGGATAGTGCACGCCTACATATATCTGGCCGAGGGCAATGCTGCCGGCCCAGAAGAGGAGGAGGGGCGCAAAAAAGCGCCACTTTTTGCTCCGGAAAAGACCGATGAGAAAAACGGCAATGGCAAAATGATTGCTCGCATGGGCCGAGGGGAAACTCTTGCCCGGCCCGCAGGGGATGCGCAGTGTGACCTCCTTCTTAAACTCCGGATGCTGACAGGGCCGCAGCCGCGCCACAGCCGGCTTGATGAGGCTGCTGCTCGTAAAATCGGCAAGGCCCACCGTGAGCAGGAGCATCACTATGGGCACCCGGGCCCTGCGGCCGAAACTGCGGAAAAGAAGAAAGAGAAAGAGGGCGTAAAGCGGAATCCAGGTGAGCTTGTCGCGCCACCATGGCATGACGGCATCCAGAAACCCGTTTCCCAGCGAACGGTTGATCCAGAGGAAGATTTCCCGGTCTATTTCCAGCAGCCAGTTCATTCTTCCCTTTTTTTCCGGGCCATTACAATCAGCCGCTCCGACTCTTCCTCGCGAAAAGGCCCGAGGCGGTAGTAGCCAAAGACGGCCGTGCGCTGCAGGCCGCTGCGGGCAAAAAGCCGGTCGAAGTCGGGGAGGCAGAGGGCCTGCACTTTCTCATGGAAATGGTAGCTCCGACCCCCGTCTTCGAAGTCAATTTCCTTGATAATAAAGCCATCCTCAAAATGGCGGTGGATGTGAAAGAGTATGCCGCCCATCTCCTTGTGCTCTACCGGGTGCATCTTTTCGATGACACGCTGGGCATTCAGAAAGTCGATGCTGACGATTCCCCCCGGCTTCAGTGCCGTGGCTATGGCATTCATGGTGCGGATATTGTCTTCTTCGCGGTCGAAATAGCCGAAGCTGGTAAAAAAGTTGAAAATGTAGTCGAAATAGTTTTCGCGCAGGGGCTCGCGCATGTCGTGTACCTCGAAGTAAAGATTCCGGCAGGCGATTTTGCGGGCCGCTTCGATATTGGAAGGCGAAAGATCCACGCCCGTCACTTCGAAGCCTTTGCTGCAGAGGTAATGCGCATGGCGTCCCTTGCCACAGGCCAGATCGAGCATGCGGCTGCCGCGGGGCGGTTTCAGCCGGGCGATGAGGGCATCGATGAAAGCCCGTGCTTCGGCATCGTTGCGGTGCCGGTAGAGAATGTGATAGTAAGGAGAATCAAACCACGCACGATACCATTCCAGGGATGCATTCATGGCGCCAAAAATAAGGATAATCGCAGCCAAACAGCAAAAGGGTTCAGCAACTCCGCTGCCTTTCTTCCAGATAAGCCTTCAATATTTCGCCATGATCGAAGGCCAGCGGAGGCAGCGCATGCAGGGGGAAAGCCCGCAAAGCGGCCGCATCGTCTCCGGCCTTTGCTTGGCGCAGGAGCTCCGGAGGCGCCTCGGCTACGAAGACCGTGGTGACGGTGTGGCCCCGCGGATCGCGGCCGGGCGTGCTCACGGTCCGGAACTGCCCCTTCAGCGGCAGGCGCAGCCCCGTTTCTTCAAAGAGCTCGCGCTGGGCCGTAGCTTCCAGGCTTTCGTTCTCATCGTTGTATCCGCCCGGGAAAGCCCACATGCCCTCGAAGGGCGGGTGTTTGCGCTGTATGAGCAGAATCTCCACGGGCTCGCGGAGCGAGGGCGAAAACACCATGATGTCGGCTGTGACCATGGGGCGCGGATAATCGTAGCAGTAGGGCATCTTTCCTCCGGGTTTTGTGCTTTGCTGCATCAAAAATAGAAAGAAAGGGGCTGGCCCCGGGGCATCCCCGTGGAGCCGGCCGCAGACGGAACTGTCAAATAGAAAATCCTTATATTTAATGCAGCGGTCATGTGACTGACCTGGCGAAGCTGTGCCAAAGCTGTAGGATAGATGAGTTGCTAATTTTTTTTAAAAGAAGAAGAATCCAAACGTAATATGCCAAAACTGCCGGAAATAAAATTACATCATTTAAAGCACAGGGGCCGGTGGCAAATCAGGCTTGATTTTCCATACAATGAGGAGCTGATAGCCATAGCGAGGCGAAGAGGCTGCAAGTGGAGCGCCACACACAGGAGCTGGTATATTGAGAATAGCAAGGAAAACCTGGATAACTTATTCAAAGCATTCAAAGGAAAAGCCTATTTGAATATTGAGCCATTGAGAAAAAAGCGGGTAGCCTTAACGGATGATGCGAAGCAGAATAAAAGCAAACAAGCCGAAAGAAGCATAAAGAAAGAGCTGCCAGAAGCCTATATTCAAAAGCTGGAAGGCAGAAGATACAGCTCATCTACCCGCAAATCGTATAGTGGTCATTTCAGGGGTTTTATCAACTTTTATCCGGATAAAAAGCCCGAAGACATCTCCGAAGAAGAAATAAAAGCATATCTACTTCATCTCGTTAATAAAAAGAAGATCAGTATTAGTACGCAAAACTCCGTAATTAACAGCATTAAATTTTTTTACGAACAGGTATTGGGTCAAAATCGAAAAAAGTATTGGATTGACAGACCCAGAAAAGAGAAAAAGCTCCCCTTGATAATTGGCAAGGATGATGTGAAAAGGATGATCGCTTCTACCGAAAATCTCAAACATCGGTGCATTATTGCCTTACTTTATAGCAGCGGATTAAGAAGAAGCGAAGTAATCAATCTGCGCAAACAAGACATAGACCTTGAGCGCATGCAAATATTTGTGAGAGGAGGGAAAGGAAAAAAAGACAGAGTCACGCTGTTGGGGCAAGAAATGTGCGCATTGTTAAAGGAGTATTATAAAGAGTTTAAACCGAACTATTGGGTGTTTGAGGGACCAAATAGGTCAAAGTACAGTGCGGAAAGTGTAAGAATGGTGGTGAAGCAAGCAGGTGAAAAAGCAAAAATCAGCCAACCCGTCACACCACATATGCTCAGGCACAGTTTTGCGACCCATCTTATGGAAGAGGGAACAGACACCCGTTATATTCAAAAATTATTGGGTCATTCAAAACTCGAGACGACCGCGATATACACACATGTTTCGAATTACTCTCTTGCAAAAGTAAAAAGTCCTTTGGATACACTTTTTGATGATAAATAGTTAAAAATCAGCACGTTTAAGCAATTAACGAGATAACCGTATAAAACCAAATTGGTTATATTTATATGTTGTAGCTCATTAGATAAAAGAGAGAAAGATTAAAATATGAATATTGAAAATATTATAAACAGTAACGAATACAAGATAAAAATAAGTGAGTTACTGACATCTTTACTAAAAAGAACAAAATCATCTGATAATGAAGCTACGACAGCTTCTTATTTTGAAACTGAACTGTATCATTTTGTAAAAAATACTTTTGGAATATCTCTTGATTTTAGGAAAGAGGAAAGTCAAAGCACTTTAAGGCACAAATTCGTTGGAAGAATGGATGCCGTATGTAATAATCTTGTGGTTGAATACAAAAGAAGAGGGAAATTAGATAAGTCAAAAGATATTGATAAAGCTACAAAT